>JBQCCH010000687.1:0-5814 GCA_051962375.1 Tepidisphaeraceae bacterium | reverse complement strand
TTCAATATGGAGATGCAACCGCTCAAGCGCCCTGAAGCAATGCGTCGAGCAATCGCGGCCGCCGCCCGAAGGTGCTCACGAACTCGTCGCGTGTGGGCTTTAGCCGAGTGTTTATCTTGGCGGCGTGGTTCAGTGCGATCGAACTGAGCCGATGATCAAGATACGGGTTCTTGAACCGGTCGATCGTGTCACGCACGAAGGCTCGCGCGTCCGGTACGCGAGCGTCGATCGTCGGCACGATCTCCTCCTCCAGCAATTGCAGCAGCCAGCGTTCGATGTCCCGATGTTCGATCGCTTCGCGCACCGTCTGAATGCCCAGCGGCATCGCCTTGATGACCAGGGCGGTGTGAGCGCCGTTCAGAATGCGAACTTTCCGCAATTCGTAAGCGGCCGTATCGTCGACGCGCAGGATCGCCGGGTGCTCAAAAGGCGGGGCGCGGTCGTCTTTTTCGATGGCCCACAATGCGAAGGGCTCGGCGACGGTCAGCAGCGGGTCGCTTTCGCTCAAGGGATGTGCCGCCGGCTTCCCTGACACGATGCGATCGACCAGCGAATTCAGCCACACGCACGCTTCACGAAGCCATTCCACCAGCGCCGGCGGCGCTCGCCAAATCCGCGCCTGCTCAAGCACCAGTTCCCGGAGACGATCGGCGTTCTTGGGCAATAATTCGCACGGCAGAATCGCGAGCCCTTGGGAAAAACCTTCTTCCCACCGGTGCCACAGGACATCCAACAGCTTGGCGGGGAACGAGCAGGGGCATTCGCCGGCGGGGCGGCGGTGCGTGTCGTTCGCATCCAACGCCAGGCCCGCCTCGGTGGTATTGGAGATCACGAATCTCATCGCCTCAGTAGCGGCCACGTTCCGCACGTCGGCCCATTGTGTCTGGGCGACGAACGCGCGTGAGATGCTTTCGATCCGTTGGGTCGTGTCCACGACCCGCCCGTCGCGAATCCCGCGAGTGACGACGTGATAACCTCCGCCGCATTGATTGATCGTTTCCGCGACGCCGCTCGGCGTCGATTGAATCACGACCGCCTTGCCGACTTCCTGGCCGCTGCGGTTCGCCTCATCAACGAAGACGTCCGCAAAGGCTCGAAGAAAGTTGCCGCCGCCGAATTGCAGGATTGTTTCAGGTTGCGTCATGGTGATCAGAGGGTGACGCCGTCTTTCCAGATGGCGATTTCGCGGTTGTCATTGATCTCATTCCGTGTTCGACGGCGGCCGCTGGCGATGTCGAGCACGAAGGTGAACAGCTCATCAGCCATCTGGTCCGCATCCGCCTCGTCAGCCAGAAGCCGGCCGGCGTCGAAATCGATCCAACTGGGTTTTCTGGCCGCGAGATCGGAATTGCTGGCGATCTTCATGGTGGGAACGGGAAACCCCATCGGCGTGCCCCGGCCGGTGGTGAAGAGGATGACGTGGGCGCCGGCAACGGTCATGGCCGTCGCGCTCACGCCGTCGTTCCCCGGGGCGTTCACCAGCGCCACGCCGCTGAGCCCGCCGACTTCGATCGGCTCGCCGTATTCCAGCACCCGCTGGATCGGAGCATCGCCCGCTTTTTGCAGGCATCCCAAACTTTTGTCCGCATTGCTCGACAACCCGCCGGCCTTGTTGCCCGGCGAAGGGTTTTCGTCGATGGGTTGATTGTATCGACGGAAGTAGGCCCGGAATTCATTCACCAATGAGACGATGTCGCTTGCGACGCCTTGCGAGGCAGCGCGATCGAGCAGCATCTGCTCTGCGCCAAACATCTCGGGCACTTCGCTAAGCAGCGTGGTGCCGCCCTGTGCCGTCAGGCGATCCGCCACTCGTCCGACCAGGGGGTTCGCCGTGACGCCCGAAAACCCGTCGGAGCCGCCGCATTTCATGCCGAGGATCAGTTCCCGCGCCGGGATCGGCTCACGCCGGGCCTGCTGGGCGAGCGCCGCCAACTGCTCCACCGCAGCCACGCCCGCGGCAATCTCATCGTCGACGTCCTGTGCATTAAAATACCGAATGCGGTCACCATGACCGCCGCTGCCCGCTTCGGCCAGCAGCGCCTTCATCTGGTTGTTTTCGCACCCTAGACCGATGACCAAAACCGCTGCCGCATTCGGATGACGCAGCAGCCCCGCGAGCACGCGCCGCGTGTTGTCCAGATCACCCCCGAGCTGCGAACACCCGAAGGGGTGCGGATACGCATAGATGCCGTCGAAGTGCTCCGTCTGCGGGAAGCGTGCATTGGCGCGTTCCGCGATTTTCAGAGCCGCCTGGTTCACGCAGCCGACCGTCGGTATGATCCACACTTCATTCCGCGTGGCTACGCGTCCATCCGACCGGCGATAGCCGGAAAAAACGCGCGGCTGATCTTTCCGCATCGGCGCGGGGCGAGCAGTGCGCGCTTCAGCGATCAGATCATGCTGAAGTTCGCTGGCGAGATTCTGCATATGCACGTGCGAACCGGCCGCGATCGCCTCGCGTGCGGTGCCGATCGAGTAGCCATATTTGATGACCTTTGCGCCGGCCGGAATGGCGGTCAGAGCAATCTTGTGGCCGGCCGGTATTTCGGAATCGATCGTCAAGCCATCGACGACCTCGCCCGCGCGTAAGCCGCGTAACGCGACGGCCACATTATCATTCGGATGGATTTTCAGGATGGTTCGCATCATAGATAGTGTTGTTTACCCGCAGCCGGTCTCGCCCCGCGCCCTTCATTCTCGCACTGATGCCGTGGCATGCAATCTCCGGCGTGCATTGCAGCCCTTGGACCGCTCTGATACCGCAATCTGAGTCACCAATGCAACAGAGTGGAGCGATCGGCGTAACTCTGACAAGCCGCGAGCCGAAGCGGACGACGAACACGCGAAGCCATGGGAGTCGACGGAGGATGTCTGTGAAAGGATTCGAATCGCTGCATCGGAGGGCGGTCCCCTTGTTGTTCATTCTCGCTGCCGCGCCGGCGGTGGCTCAAGAAGGGCATCCGGATGCGATCGTTGCACAGGATGGCACCGGACAATACACCACCATTCGCGCGGCGGTGGATGCTGCGCCACAGCTGGTGCGCGACGAACATCGCCGGTGGACGATTTTGACCAAGCCCGGCACGTATCGCGAATTGCTGTACGTCCAGCGGGAAAAGCGATTCGTCAGGCTGGTCGGCGCCGACGCGAAGACGACGACGATCACCTACGACCTTTCCAGCGGCCTGCCCGGGCCGGATGGGCAGCCGATCGGAACGTTCCGCACGCCGACCGTCGAAATCGACGCCGACGACTTTGCCGTCGAAAATCTCACATTTTCCAACACCGCCGGCAAGCATGGGCCTGCCTTGGCGCTACGCGTGGACGGCGATCGCGTTACGTTTCATGGATGCCGCTTCATCGGCTGGCAAGACACGCTCTTGCTGGATCGAGGCCGCCATTATTTTTCGGATTGCGATATCGAAGGCGCCACGGATTTCATCTTTGGCGGGGCGACCGTCTGGTTTGAACGTTGCCACATCTTCGCCAGCGGCTCGGGTTACATCACCGCGGCATCCACGCCCGACTTTGAGCCCTACGGTTTTGTCTTCAATCATTGCGATATAACGGGAGCCACTGGCGTGCAGACTTACCTGGGTCGGCCCTGGCGGGATTTCGCCAAGGTGGTGTTTCTGCATACCTCCATGTCTGACGTCGTTCGTCCCGCGGGGGGGGATAACTGGAAGAAGCCGCAGGCTGAAAGCCGATTGACCTACGCGGAATTTGAAAGCAACGGCCCCGGCGGGGAGGGGTCGCACCGCGTGGCTTGGTCCCAACAGCTCACACCGGCTGCGGCCCGGGTTTACACGCCGGCCACGGTGTTCAAAGGCTGGGATCCTGCGACGATTGAAAAAGTGCAAAACAAATGACGATTTTTAACATCCGCCGGAGCGACCGTTCGCTTCGGCCTGGGTTAACGTGCGACGACAACGCAAGCGGCGGCAGCCATGCCTGCGGTTGCTTGTCGGCGGAATCAGAAATTACATGTGCAAACGGAACGCTCAAATGAGATCAATTCATCGTCCCGCAACCAGCTCAGCCGCACCGTTCAATCGCCGGCACGCGATCGCTCGCACTTGTGCGATTGCTGTGGTCGCTTGCATGGGTGCGATGTTGCCCGCTCAGGCCATGGCGGACAGCATCGCCCCGGCGACCACGCAGGCTGTGCGAACCTGGCAGGTGGCTCCGGAGGCGGACGCTCAGTCGGCGACGCCGCGTATTCAGCAGGCGATTGACGCGTGTTCTCAAGCGGGGGGCGGTCGGGTGGAATTGGCGCCGGGGCTCTATTCGTTGACGCCGATTCAGCTCAAGAACAATGTCGAATTGCACCTGTCAGCTGGCGCCGTGCTTCGGTTCAGCCGCCGGATGGAAGATTACCCCATCGTATGGATCGACGATGGCGCCGGCCGGGAAGCCGGCAGCGAATCGCCAATCCATGCCGACGGCGCAACCAACATCGCGATCACCGGAGCGGGCACGATCGATGGGCAAGGGGACGCCTGGCGGTCCGTCAAACGCTCCAAGCTCTCGGCCAACGAATGGGCGGACCTGGTTCGCTCGGGGGGCGTCGTGAATGAAAAGCAGTCGGAGTGGTATCCGTCCGAAGCCGTACGCGACGGTCGCGGCGCGCTGCAAAAACTCGCCGGCAGCCCTGCCGGGCAATCGCTTCAAGCGTATGTCCCGCTTCGAAGTCTGTTGCGGCCGCACCTGCTTCGGCTTGTGAATTGCCGAAACGTGAAGCTGCAGGGCGTGACCTTTCAGAATTCCGGAAGCTGGAACGTGCACCTGTCGCTATGCGATGAAGTGGATGTGCAGGGCATCACGGTATTCAACCACCCCTGGGCGCAGAACGGCGACGGGATCGATCTGGATTCGTGCCGGGAGGTGCGCGTCGCTGACAGCACGATCAATGCCGGTGATGATGCGATTTGCCTGAAGAGCGGCAAAGACGAGGTCGGCCGGCGTCGGGGGCGGCCGACGGAGAACGTCACCATCACCCGTTGCACCGTCGGCACGGGGCATGGCGGCGTGGTGATCGGCAGCGAAATGTCGGGCGGCGTACGCAATGTCGTCGTCAAAGATTGCACGTTCACGGGCACGGATAACGGCCTGCGTTTTAAGAGCACGCGCGGGCGGGGCGGTGTGGTGGACGGCGTTCGCGTCGACAACGTGACCATGTCGAACATCGGCGGCGTCGCGATTCTCTTTGACTTGTACTACGCTGCCAACGGAAAGCCCGGCCCGGCCCGCGAAACGCCGGATGACACGACGCCCGCTTTCCAGAATTTCAGCATCAATCATGTTCGTTGCGATGGCGCGAAGACCGCGCTGCAAATTCGCGGGCTTCCTGAGATGCCGTTGAAGCATATCGCGCTTAACGATGTCACCATCCGGGCGAAAACCGCCGGCTTTGTCACCGACGTGGACGACATTTCCTTCAATGACGTGCACATTGCGGCGGACGATGGATCAAAGGTGGCAGTCACCAAAACCAGCGGCTTCTCCCATCAAAACATCAGCGGCTTTGAAGACGCGGCAAACGGTCAGTGAGCCGGCCCCGAAGGATAATGGCGAACGCACAGAGCCCTGCAGATGAAACATCAAATGCTCCAGATCGGTTTAGCCCTGGCGATGACCGCCGCTGCCTGCAGCGGCAAGACGATTACGGTGGCCGGCGACGGAAGCGCAGACTTCAGAACGATCCAGGAAGCAATCGCCGCGGTGCCCGATCATTCGACGGAACGGACCATCATTCATGTGAAGGCCGGAACGTATTCCGGCCAGATCGTGATTCCCAAGGAAAAGCCGAAGGTG
>JBQCCH010000686.1:0-7711 GCA_051962375.1 Tepidisphaeraceae bacterium | reverse complement strand
TCTTCCCAGTTGAGCACCGTGTTTCGCTAAGCCTCAAAGCACCTAACCGCCGCGTTCCCATGGGAACGCGGCGGTTCTGCTAAATAGCCGGGCAAATTTGGATTTGCGACGCCCGTGCCGCGGTTGAATTGTTCTACGATTCGATCGTTGTCGAAGCCAAATCTTTTTTTCCAAATCCGTCACGCGGCCATGGGGGCCAGGAGCGTTTGCTGGTTGTGCAGGCACAGGCCGAACAGAATGTGCCGCAGGCGCGGGAGGGGTTCGCGCGTCAGGAAATCGTTGGTGAAATCGAGCGGGAATCGGCAGCGGAAAGTCCGCAGTTGGTGAATGACGGTGTCGCGGTCCATGTCCTGGATGGCGGCATTGAGGTCTTCCACTTGATCGCACGTCAGCATTGCATTCCCTCGTCGGTACATCTGATCCAGAGGACGTCGCTGAACGGGGTCGACTTACAGGAATAAGTCGATCAGCGTGCCTTTGGTGATTACATCGACCTTCTGGACGATCACTTTAGGACGAATGATAACGGCGTCTTTGGCGACCGGGGGCAAATTCTTCCAGATTGGGGGTATCGGACTTGCATGCCGCGGCGCCGGCTCGCAGACGCAGTCGCAGGGGGCGGTCGCCGGGGCGGGTTCGTAGGTGTCGTTGCCGCGCCGGGGGGCCGGGGTGACGGTCTGGCGGGCTTCGATCCGGGGGGCCGGGTGGGCTCGCAGGCGCGGGGTGATCTGGGGGTTGTCGTGGGCGTGGTTGACCAGCACCGGGCGGGTGCCGGGGCCATAGCCCTGGGGGATCGTGCCGAGCGGGCCGGTGTGAGGCAGGTTGGCGTTGATCGCCTTGGTGACCGCTTCAACGGCCATCAGGTCGCTGAAGGCCACGATCAAGGATGCTGCATCGCCAAGTGTCACGCCGATCCAAAGTGCAAAAACGGCGCGTTGCCGTGGCACGGCGGGTAACAACCGCGTTTTTCGCGTGAATATCGGGTTTTGCCCGGCATGGGGCAGGTCCGTTTATGACGGATGGTGCGATTCGGCGACGGGCGATGTTGCCCAAACGCAACATCTGGCGATGCTGTTGCGGGTGATGAAGACGTCCGATCTCGATTTTGACCTGCCCGCCCGCTTGATCGCCCAGACCCCTGCCGCCGACCGGCCGGCGTCGCGGCAGCTGCATTATTCCCGGACGACCGGCGCCATCGCGCACCGGCGTTTCAGCGACTTGCCCGCCCTGCTGCGTGCGGGCGACCTCTTGGTGTTGAACAATGCCCGCGTGGTGCCGGCCCGGTTCGCGTTGATCAAGCCGACCGGCGGCCGGGTCGAAGGGTTGTTCCTTTCGCAAACGTCACCCCGGCAGTGGCGGGTGCTGCTGCGGAATCTGGGGACGACCTCCCCGGAAATAGTGCTCCGCTTCGAGCATGCCCCGGGCGAGAGCGCCCGCGTGATCGAAAAAGGGGAAGCCGGGGAAGTGGTGCTGGAATTGGCGCGCGACTGCAGCGCGGACGACCTGCTGGAACGCGTCGGCCGAATGCCCCTGCCGCCGTACATCAAGCGGGAGAAGTTTCAGGACGAGCGCGACGCGTTCGATCGCGAGCGATATCAGACGGTTTACGCCCAAGCGTCCGGCAGTGTCGCGGCGCCGACGGCCGGGTTGCATTTCAATGAGCACGTGTTTGAGGAACTGGATGCCCGGGGGATCGAGCGGGCGTTTGTGACGCTTCACGTGGGGCTGGGCACCTTCAAGCCGGTGACGGCCGACGCATTGGAGGACCACGTGATGCACGTGGAGCGTTACACGATCGACGCCGAAACGGCCGAGCGGATCACCCGAGCGAAACAGCAAGGCCGGCGCGTGATTGCGGTCGGAACGACGGCGGCGCGGGTCTTGGAAAGCCAGCCGGCTGGCGCTTCGATCGAGCCAAAGTCGGATGCGACGGGGATTTTCATCCGCCCGCCCTACACGTGGGGATGGGTCGACGGGCTCATCACGAACTTTCACCTGCCGCGCAGCACGCTGATCGCCTTGGTGGCCGCCTTCGTGGGGCTGGAGGCGCAGCGGCGGATTTATGCCGAGGCGATCGCGAACGACTACCGCTTTTTCAGCTACGGCGATTCGTCATTCCTGGAATGAACGGCGAAAGAGCAGCGAACGAGCCGCCGCGGGCGGGCCGGGGTTTTAGTGATCGCCGGTTTTTTCGGGGGCGTTCATCGGGTTGCCGATCGGGCCGGGCGCGGTGTTCTCGATCGGGCCCATGGAGTTGTATTGCGGCACGGAGAAGCTGGCCTTGGCGAAAGCGGCGAAGCCTTCCTGGACGGGCTTCATCGCCAAGAGCACCGCAACCGCACCGACGGCGCCTGCCACCATGCCGATCACGCCAATCGCCCGATTTTCCGTTTTCACTGAATGATGATGCGCCATAGCGGTCTCCTGAACCTTCCCACACGGGGGCGCTTAGTGTAGCCAAGATGAGAGGAGAAAAAAGTCACCCGGCGGATCGAAATCGCCGCAGGCGGTCAGCGAGTTGAAAATGAGCTTGCTGGGGTTCGAACCCAGGACCCTTTGATTAAAAGTCAAATGCTCTACCAACTGAGCTACAAGCTCGCTCCCGGCATTCACCGGGCCGAAGATAATACGCGGTTTGGGGCCGGAACACAATACGGCGCCTTGCCGCTACCGGGCGCGGGCCGCGATCCGGGGCGGCGGGTGTGCTACACTGGGCCCGCACATGGCGATCCACCGCGACCGGGCAATTTGCCTGCGCAAATACGATTACAGCGAGACGTCGCAGATCCTGACGTTGTTCGGCCGTCAATCGGGGATCGTGCGCGTGATCGCCAAGGGGGCGCACCGCCGCACGAAGGCGGGCGCGAGCAAGTTTGACGGCGGCGTGGACCTGCTCGACATCGGCGACTGCGTTTACATCGAGCGCGACCGGGAACTATCGACCCTGACCGAATGGAAGTTGCTCAGCGGCAATCTCACGCTGCGGCGGAGCCTGCGGGGGGTGATCCTGGGCCAATCGATCGCGGAGATCATCACGCTGCTGCTGGCGGAGCGCGATCCGCACCCGGCGATGTTTGATCGGCTGCGGGTGACGCTGCCCCGGCTGGGGGGCGAGCAGGGACAGGAACTGTTTTTGTCGCTGTTGATCGACGTGATCGAGATGACGGGCTTTCTGCCCGACCTGGTGAGCGATTCGCCCGGCGGGCAGCGGGCGGACGCGGGGCTGTGGCGGATCGCCGAGACGATGCGGCGGCTGCCGCGCGAGCGCGGGCTGCCGATCCGGTTGCCGCGCCTCACCCGGCGGCAGACGGATCCGCTGATCGCGGCGCTGTTCGACCACATCGGCCAGGTCGTGCAGCGGCCGATCTGGACACGGGAATTTGTGCTCGGCTAAGGCGCCGGGTGATGCGGCGCATGGTGCGGCACTGGCGAGCGGGCCGGCTTCGATTACAATTTGTCGGATGAGAAGGATGCTCCTGGGAGTTAGCGCAGGGATGCTGCTGTCGACGGCGGCGTGGGGGCAGACGTCCGCCCCGGCCACGCCCCCGCCGACGTCGCGCACGTTCGAATTGACCAACGGCCGATTCACCGAAGTGCCGTCGACGAATCCCGAAACGCTCCCCAAGCCCGATCCGAAGCTCAAGCAGATTGAATCGATCATCGACCGCCACGATTTTGAAGCGGCCCGGGCGCAGTTGTTGGGGTGGCTGCTGTCGCACAAGGGGGATCCGAATTACGACTTCGCCTGCTACCTGATGGCGCAAACGCTGAACGGCGAAGACGACCCGATCCGGGCGTTTTATTACTGCGACGAGCTGATGGACGGCTAACCCGCGAGCCAATAATTAACGCCGGCGCTGCAGTTGCAGTACGACATGGGGGATTCGCTGCTGAACGGTCGGCAATTGAAATTGCTGGGCCTGCGCACCCTGGACGGAACGGATGAGGGGATTGAGATGATGTTCCGGGTGCAGCAGCGTTCGCCCGGCTCGCCGCTGGCGGAAAAAGCGCTGCGCCGCACGGCCGACTTCTATTTCAGCAATGGTGATTTTGACCTGGCGGCGGACGCGTACGGGGCACACATCAAGGCCTACCCGCGCGACCCGAATCTGCCGGAAATGATGCTGCGTCAGGCGTTTTCAAACTACGCCCAGTTCACGGGCATCAAGTTCGACCCGACGCCGCTGGTCAACGCCCGCTCGCAGAT
Source organism: Tepidisphaeraceae bacterium (assembly GCA_051962375.1). GTDB lineage: Bacteria > Planctomycetota > Phycisphaerae > Tepidisphaerales > Tepidisphaeraceae > RYN-431. The sequence goes on along the minus strand of JBQCCH010000686.1, from coordinate 3,504 downwards.
GGAAGACCTGATCGACGCCTACCCTGACGTGGCGACGCGGGAGAACATTCCGTCGTTCGTCGACGCGATCGACAAGACGCTGGCCCGCAAGTTGTGGGTGACGGCGGACTTTTATCGTCGGACGGACAAGCCGGACGCGGAGAAAACGGTTTTGAATGTCCTGGTGAAGCAATACCCGCAAAGCGACGAAGCCCAGCAGGCCCGCAAAGTGCTGGGCCAAGGTTAAACGATGCTCAAACGCCTGTTCGCCTGTTCCCTACTTCTTTCCACGTTGGCGCTGAGCGGCTGCGGCTTTCAGCAGATGGGCGAGGCGTCGACCAATTCCGGATACCAATGGACGTCGCTGTATCGGCAGGACGTGCACACCAGTGCCGTGCCGATTTTCACGAATGTGTCGTACACGCGCGGGGATGAGTTCACCCTGACCAAGGCGATCATTTCCCAGATCGAGCAGCGCACCCCGTACAAAGTGGTCGACCGGGACAAGGCCGACACGATTTTGGAAGGGCAGATCACGCGTGTGACGCGGCAGACGATCAGCAGCGACCGCAGCAGCAGCCTGCCGCAGGAACAGTTGTACGTGGTTCGGGTGAATTTCACGTGGAAAGACCTGCGGACGGGCCAGATCCTGGTGGAGCGGCGGGATTTTGAGCAATCGAACCCGTTTTATCCGACGTTGGGCGAGGGGCAGGAAACCGGGGCGTTGAACACGGTCGAACAACTGGCGCTGGGAATCGTACAAGAACTGCAAGCCAACTGGTGAGCCGTTGGGGACGTAAACGGAAGTGCGGAAAAACGTTCCGCGGGTTTCAATTTACGTGATCATGGGGAGATGGACCGCCCCGCCCCATTCGCATTCCCCGGTTGACCGCCCTATCATTGCAGTCTGAGAAGATTCGGGCCTGGGCCCAAGAGGCAGCATGAGCGAACCACAAAGCAATAAAGACAAAACACCGGGCCGCCGCCCCCGCACGCCGGCTAACAACGGAATGCGTTTCGGGCGCGGGCTTTTCGGCTGGATGCTGTTCCTGGCGGTCGTTGTGCTGCTGTTCCTCTACGTCAGCACGCAGAGCAAGGGCCAGAGCGAAGTCGGGATCAACACGTTCTACACCAAGCTCGATGAGGGCGAAGTCTCCGACGTGAAGATCATCGGCGACGACGTCACCGGCACGTTCAACCCGCCGTACAAGCCGACCGATGGCAAGCCGCCGGTCGACAAGTTCAAGGTGACGTTCCCGGTGATGACCACCTCGGACTACAACTGGCAACACAACATCATGTACGACAAGAACGGCAAGTCGCGCATGATTCCGTTCTCGAATGAGAATTCGAACAACCTGCTGCTGAACATCCTGATTCCGTTCGTGCCGTGGGTCATCGTGTTCGTGATCATCTGGTTCATCTTCATCCGCCAGCTGCGCAACAGTGGCGGCGCGGGCGGGATGCTGGGCAACTTCGGGCGCAGCCGTCATCGCATCACGAGCAAAGAACACACGAACGTGACGTTTGACGACGTGGCGGGCGTGCAGGAAGCGAAGGAAGAAGTCAGCGAAATCGTCGAATTTTTGAAAAACCCGAAGCGCTTCCAGCGATTGGGCGGCCGGATTCCGAAGGGCGTGCTGCTGGTGGGTGAGCCGGGCACGGGCAAGACGCTGCTCGCCAAGGCCATCGCGGGTGAGGCGGATGCGCCGTTCTTTTCGATCAGCGGTTCGGACTTCGTCGAAATGTTCGTCGGTGTCGGGGCGAGCCGCGTTCGCGACCTGTTCAAGCAGGCGAAGGACAATTCGCCGTGCATCATCTTCCTCGATGAAATCGATGCCGTCGGGCGTCGTCGCGGCTCGGGCTTCAGTTCGGGCGGGCATGACGAGCGGGAACAGACGCTCAACGCGATTCTCGTGGAAATGGACGGGTTCGACAGCAACGACCAGGTCATCGTCTGTGCGGCGACCAACCGCGTCGACGTGCTTGACCCGGCATTGACGCGTCCGGGCCGGTTTGATCGGCAGGTGTATGTGCCGCTGCCGGACGTGAAGGGTCGGCTGGAGATCCTGAAGGTGCACAGCCGCAAGATCAAGCTGGGGCCGGACGTGGATCTGGCCCGGCTCGCTCGGGCGACGCCCGGGTTCAGCGGCGCCGATCTGGCCGCCATCAACAACGAAGCGGCGTTGTCGGCGACGTTGTTGAATAAGGACTTCGTCGAGCAATCCGACCTGGAAGAAGCCCGCGACAAGGTCCGCTGGGGCCGGGCGAAGAAGAGCCGGGTCATCGATGAGAAAGAAAAGCTCGCCACCGCGTATCACGAAGCCGGCCACGCCGTCGTGCAATATCTCACGCAGGATGCCGACCCGATCCACAAGGTGACGATCATCCCGCGCGGCAACTACGGCGGCGCGACGATGAGCCTGCCGGAAAAAGATCGGAGCAATTACTCCAAGAAATGGTGCCTCGCGACGCTCAAAACGTTGTTCGGCGGGCGCATCGCCGAAGAGTTGTTCTGCGGCGACGTCAACACCGGCGCGCTGGGCGACATTCGCCAGGCGACGGGCATCGCGCGGCGCATGGTGCGCGAATGGGGCATGAATGACCGGCTCGGCTTCGTTTACTACGGCGAAGACGATCAAAAAGCCGCCGTCATGCCCACCGGCCCGGAATATTCCCAGGAAACCGCCAAGGCGATCGATGAGGAAGTGAAGCACCTGATCGACACCCTGTACGAAGAAACCCGCCAGATCATCGCCGATCATCGCGACAAGGTGGATGCGATCGCCAAGGCGCTGGTGAAGTATGAGACGCTGGACACCAATGAGATCGAGCGGCTGATGCGGGGCGAAACGCTCACGAAGCCGACGGTCAGCGACATGATGCAATCCCCCCCGCCGCCCCCGCGTGCGGTGACGATTGCTCCGGAGCCGCCGCCGCGTCCGCTGGGCGGCCTGGGCGGTGGGCCGGTGCCGCAACCCGGTTGAGCCTGGAGTCGATGAGCCGTGTCTCAGAGCATGCCCGGAGGAGCCGTCGCGTTCCTCCGGGCATTCTGCTTTCAGGAATCGGCCGCAGCATGGATTTCCCGTCCGATGGCTATACACTTCTGCGGGTTTAACGAAGGATCGCACGCACGTGGCACAGGCTGACATCATTATCGCTGACGAGAAGCTTCTGCCGCAGGCGGTCGAGGTCTACAACTCGATCTTTCGGCCGAAGCGTGAGGTGGACTACTTCAAGCGCCGTTTCCTCGGCCGGTACAACGTGCTGACGCTGATCGCACGCGTGGACGATCGGCCCGTCGGGTGCTGGATCGGCTTCGAGCTGAAGCCGGGCATGTTCTATCACTGGATGGGCGCCACCAAGCCCGAAATGCGCCGCCAGGGCATCGCCCGGCAGTTGCAGGAAGCGCAGCAGGCGTGGGCGAAAGACCACGGCTACGAATACATCCGCTGCGAGTGCATGAACCACCAGAAAGAGTTCGTGCATTTTGCCATCACGCTGGGGTACGACATCGTGGGCGTC
>JBQCCH010000685.1:0-2902 GCA_051962375.1 Tepidisphaeraceae bacterium | reverse complement strand
GAGCGGGGAGCATTACACCGGCGCCACCGTGCTGGCCGGCTTCCCGTGGTTCGGCGATTGGGGACGCGACACCATGATCTCCCTGCCGGGCCTGCTTCTGGGCACCGGCCAATTCGACAAAGCCGGGCAGGTGCTCAGCACCTTTGCCGATTTCGTCAGCGAAGGCATGATTCCGAACGTCTTCGACGACTATTCCAATCGCCCGGCCTACAACACCGTCGACGCCAGCCTCTGGTATATCCACGCCGTCTTCGAATACCTGCGCAAAACCAAGGATCAGGACACCTTCGATTCCATCCTGCGGCCGGCGTGTCAGCAGATCATCGATGGCTACAAGCGCGGCACGCGGTTCGGCATCAAGATGGACGCCGGCGACGGGCTCATCACCCAGGGCGATCCCACCACGCAACTCACCTGGATGGACGCCAAGACCAACGGCGTCGTCTTCACCCCGCGCCACGGCAAGGCGGTGGAGATCAATGCGCTGTGGTACAACGCCCTGCGACTGATGGGCGATGACAACCTCGCCGCCGCCACCGCCGAAAGCTTTCAGCGGACATTCTGGATCAATCCCAACCGCGGCCTGGCCGATGTGTCAAACGAAACCGGGCGCGACGATGCGTGCCGGCCGAACCAGATTTTTGCCGTCAGCCTGCCGTTTTCTCCGTTGACCGACGACCAGCAGCAATCGGTGGTGGAAGTGGTGCGGCGGGAACTGCTCACGCCGTACGGCCTGCGAACGCTCTCGCCAAGCGATCCGAAATTCCAGCCGCGCTACGGCGGCTCGCAGTTTGAGCGCGATCGCTCGTACCACAACGGCGCGATCTGGCCCTGGCTGATCGGGCCGTTCCTGGATGCGTATCTGAAGGTCAATCACCGCAGCGCCTATTCGGTGGGCCAGGCGCGACGGTGGTTGCAGCCGTTGGTGGATTCGTTGGAAGACGGCTGCATCGGCTCGATCTCGGAAATCTACGAGGCCCAGACGCCGCACCGCACCGTCGGCTGCTTCGCGCAGGCGTGGAGCGTGGCCGAGGTGCTTCGGCTGGCGATCGAACTGGAGATGTGACCGCGTGTCCGGGTCGCGCGCGCCATTTTCACTGCCGGCGCTGATCGCGGGCCTGCTGCTGTGGGCGACGCCTTTCCTGTCCGCCCAGACGCTTACCCTGCCGGAGGGCGGCCTGTATCGGCCCGGCCGATACGTGCCGCTGTCGGTCGATGTGCCGCAGGCCGGACTCGTGCGGATCCGGGGGGACGCGGTGCAGGGCATCGATCTGCCGGCGGCGGGGCGCGGGCGCATCAGCGTTCCTTTGATGATCTACCGCACCACCCCCGGCCCGCTGACGCTCACCGTCAACGGCCGGCCGCAGGTGGTGGATGTCGTGCCGCTCGGCGAGACCGATCCCGTGCCCGACGCGTTGCACACCAGCGCCGACCCGATCGTCCCGCAGGGCCCGCAGTCGGCGGCGATCGATCCGGGCGCGTATGACCGCATCCTCTCCTGGACGCCCGGTCAATCGCCGGCGGCCCGGGCGTTCGTCTTTCGGATGACCCTCATCAGCCTGCTGCTGCTCGGCGCGGCCTTGCACGTGCGTAAAACGCCGTCGGTGGTGCTGATGACGCTCGTGTCGGCGGGTGTGGTGGGGGGCGCTGCGATCTTCATGCCGCCCGGCATCGCCCGTCGAGAAGTGCCCATCGGCGACTCCGGCGCATCGTGGATCTGGCGCGCCAGCCCTCGTGCTGCGACGATCACCGAATCCTTCGGCGATCCGGCAGGCGTTCCGGCAACCGGTGATCGGTCCGGCCCCCGGTCAGCCTTGTGGTTCATCCCGCGATCGGCCGACGCGCTGGCGCGGCAACAACCGGTCCTGCAGTGCGACGCACGGGGCAGGCCGATTGCCATTGCGGTTCGGTTGGGCGACGACGATCGGGCGGTGTTCGTCGGGCTCAGGTCGCCGGCTTCAGCGCGATGAAAGCGGCCGGATCATCCCAGTGCTTTTCGTCAAAGCTCTTGGTCAGGTCGGCGGTGATGGTGCCGTTGGCGTTGGACTTTAGCGCGTAACGCACGAGCGACGACCGCGCCGGCCCGCTGTCGACTGTGCCTTGCTCGGTGAAGACCGCTTTGTGGCAGGGGCATTTGAGCGAGGTTTTGTCGTCCGGCTGAATGCGCACGATGCACCCTTTGTGCGTGCAGACCGCGCTCATGGCCACGAGCCGATCATCCAGCCGACAGATCATGACGCGCTGCTTGCTGAACTTGTCGTAAAAGCCGGGGTGCGGGTAGTCGGCGAGCTTGCCGATCTCCAGCGATTTGGGCATCGGCCCGGTGGGGTGGTTGTTCCGGTCATGGTCGGCCGCCAGCGCGCCATCGGCGAGCAGGCTGCAACAGGCGCACGCGCCGGCCAGAACTAATGCTTCACGACGTGAGATTTCGCTCATAGGGTCTCCAAGGGGCAACCGCCCACCGGTCAAACCATATCTCAAACCCGCCGGGCATGTCGAATCGGGGCAAAAACCGGCAATTCAGGACCGGGCCTGTACCTTTCTGCTTGCATAACGCCGGTATTCCCCCGATATTCCCCCACCCTATGGCCACCGAAACTTTTCCGATCGATCTCAAAGCCCTGAAGCCGCTCAAGCTTGACCCGAAGGTGACCACGCTCACCAACGAACAGGCCGCCGCCCTGAAGCACAACATCCAGATCGCCCGCGACGCGATCGTGTTTTTCACGGCCCTGGCGGGGGCGAAAGGGTTGTCGGGCCATACCGGCGGCGCGTACGACACCGTGCCCGAAGTGATGATCATCCGCGCTTTCATCGCCGGCGGGGCGAAGATCCTGCCGGTCTTCTACGACGAAGCCGGCCATCGCGTGGCGACGCAGTACCTGCTCAGCGTGCTCGACGG
>JBQCCH010000684.1:0-3060 GCA_051962375.1 Tepidisphaeraceae bacterium | reverse complement strand
ATGCGGTCGCCGCTCTGGATGCCCGCCGCTTGCGCGGGGGAGCCGGGCAGCACTTCGCCCACCACCGCCGCGGGCGCGGTGAAGCCGTGCAGGAACAGCACCACATACAGGATGAACGCCAGGATCACATTCATGATCACGCCGGCGGAGATAATCACCATCCGTTTGGAGACGGGCTTTGCGCCAAAGGCGTGGGGATCGTCCGCGCCGACTTCCGTCGCCGGCCGAAGATCGTCTTGGCCGGTCGGTTTCACGTACCCGCCGAGCGGGATCCAGTTAAAGCGATATTCGGTTTCGCCCAGGCCCAGTTCCCGCGCGATGTCATACTGCTCGCGCAACGTAGGCGCGGGCGCCTCGCCCGTAGCGCTTCCGGCTGGCGATCCGCTCGCGTGTCGGCGGTCGTACTCTTCCTGAACTTTTCGCTCGAATTCCGACTGTGTGTTCCCCAATCGAAACCCGATCCCCTTGCGCCAGGAGAAGACCGCGTGGCCCATGCCGACGGCGAACTGCTCCACACGCACGCCGGCCCACCGTGCGGCCAGGAAGTGCCCCAGCTCGTGCCAGAAAATCACGAACCCAAACGCCAGGGCCACGAAGACGATGTTCAACAAAGAGCTGAAAGTCATGAATCCTTAACTGTCGGTTTCCGCCGCTCAAATCTCACAGCCGATCCATTATGAACTACGATTCGAACCGCGGGTCGGGTTGTCGCACGGCCGATAATTCGGGGATTCACATCGCCCGAGCGATCGGCATCCTTACGAACCGCCGATCGCGAGGGGGGGAGTCAATTCTCCCAGCACGTCGCGCGCCGCCTGCCGCGCCCATCGATCCGCCTCCAGCAACTCCGCCAGGCTCGGCGATTCCAGCACCGTGTGCCGCTGCATTGTACGTTCTACGATGCGCCAAATCATGCCGAACCGCACCGTGCCGGCCAGGAATGCCTGCACCGCGACCTCGTTGGCCGCGTTCATCACCGCGCCCAGCGTGCCCCGTTTTTGACAGACTTCGAACGCCAGCCGCAACGCAGGGAATTTCTCGAAATCGGGCGGCTCGAATCGCCACTGCATCGCACGCGAAAAATCGATCCGCTTGCTCGTGCCGTCGCGTCGCTCCGGATAGGTCAGGGCGTATTGGATCGGCGTGCGCATGTCCGGCGGCGAGAGCTGGGCAATCACGCTGCCGTCCACGAAATCGACCATCGAGTGAATGATCGATTCCGGATGAACCACGACTTCAATCTGCGACGGATCCAGATCGAAAAGCCAGACCGCTTCGATGATCTCCAGCGCCTTGTTGAACATCGTGGCCGAGTCGATGGTGATCTTGCTGCCCATCGTCCAGGTGGGATGCTTCAGCGCGTCGGCGGGCGTGGCATGTTCCATTTGCTCGACCGACGCGGTGCGGAACGGCCCGCCGCTGGCGGTGATGAAGACGCGGCGGACTTCACTGCGGCGCCCGGCCAGCATCGCCTGGAAGATCGCGGAGTGTTCGCTGTCGATCGGGAGCAGGGGGACGTTCGCCTCGCGGGCGCGGGGCATCAGCAACGAGCCGGCCACGACGAGCGCCTCTTTGTTTGCCAGCAGCAGCGTCTTTCCCACTTCCACCGCCGCCACCGCCGCCGGCAGGCCCGCGGCGCCGACGACCGCCGACAGCACCACATCCACCTCCGGATGCCGCACCAGTTCCACCAGCCCGCTCTGGCCAAAAAAAGTTTCGCAGCCCAAGTGATGCAGGCGCGATTCAAGCGCGTCCCGATCGCATTCCCCGGTCAAAGCGACCGCGCTCGGCCGCAATTGGGCGGCCTGGGCGATCAGCGGTTCAGCGTTGGAGTGGGCACTCAGGGCCGTCGCGCGGTAGGGGGCGCCCAGGTGCTGAATCACCTCAGCCGCGTTACAACCGATCGAGCCGGTCGATCCGAGAATAGCGATGCGTTTGCTCAAGCGAGCAATAATAACTTGCCATCGCCGGTGATGAAACCGCTGGTGAGGACAAGGCCCAGCCCAGCCGCGGAAAAATCGGGATGGAAACGCCTAGTACAACGGCACATCGCTGCGGCGGGGAGCGTCGGCTGCGGAGATGACCACCCGCGGCCGGTGCGTGAAGATCGCATCGTCCCCCAGGCTCAGGCGATCCCCGCGCCGAGCCAGGGCTTCGCTCGGACCGACGGCCAGATGAATGGACGGCTTCGACTTGGCTGCTTCTTCGGCGGGGCCTTGCACCTGGATCGAACCCGTGCTGACCGCCACCTGCGGCGCCTGCGCCGTGCCGGCCATGAAATGAATGCCCACCGTCGCCGCCAGTGCCAAGGCCGCGGCAATCGCCACGTAGCGCAACACCGCCCGCGGCAGGGTCAGCGATTTCGGGGCGGGCAGCGCTTCGTGCTCAATCGCGGCGGAAATCCGCGCTCCAAACAACTGAAAATCAACCGCCGGCACCGGGTCGGCCGACCGCAGCACCGCGTTCAATTGCGTGTACTGCTCGACCAGCGCGCGGGCCTCTCCGTCGATCGCGAGTTGCTCTTCCAGCGCCCGGCGTTCAAGTTCGCTCAACGTGCCGTCCACGTATTGCGAAATGGCGTATTCGAGGTTGTCGCCGCTCAGTTTCATCAGATGACGTCTTTCAGCATTTCCTTGAGTTTCTTGCGTCCCTGAAACACGTGCCATTTTACCGCTTCGACGCTGCAGTCCAGCGTCTCGGCCACCTGTTTCTGGGGCAATTGTTCAATCGTAAACAGCAAGATCGCCATGCGTTGTTTTTCGGGCAATTGTTCCAGTGCAAGCCTCAATTGTTCGCCCAATTCCTTGCCGGCCATGACGCGTTGCGGATCGACCGAATCGCCGCCCGCTTGCGGGTCGCGGTCGTCGCTCCGGAGCAGGTCGTCCAGCGGGAGTTGAGCCCGCGTTTTGCGACCCCGCCGGTAGTTCAACGACAGATTCGACACAATCCGCATCAGCCAGCCGCCAAAGGCTTCGGGCTTCTGCAACGCATCGAGCGACCGAAACGCTTTCAGGAACGCGTCTTGCGCCACCTCCTGGGCGTCATCCACCTTTCCCAGCA
>JBQCCH010000683.1:0-2524 GCA_051962375.1 Tepidisphaeraceae bacterium | reverse complement strand
ATTCAGCGTCAGTGTATTGCCGCTGATGCTCGCGGAGCTGAAGGCCGCGTTCTGGATGGAGAATTCGTTCGCACTGAGCGTGCCGTCGAGCGCGTGAACCGGTTCGCTGAAGGTGAACACCAGCGTGCTTCCCCCGCCGATGCGCGGCTCGATCGTCGCAGCCGTCCCGGTCGCGGTGAGGTTGATCGGCAGATCAAACGTGCCGGCCGACCCGTGCACCTTTCGGCTGACGACGCTCTGCATCGTCGGCGGCGTCGCGTCAATGGTGACCGCAGCCGCCCCGCTCACGGCCCCGCTGGTGGCCGTCACCGTATCGCTGCCGCTGGCGCTCGGCGCGACATAATTGCCGTTGTCATCCACCAACCCGCTGGCCGCCGCCCAGTTGAAATTCGCGGGCGTCACATTGTTCGATTGATCGTACGCAACGGCCGTAAATGCCTGGCTCGCCCCGCCCGCCAGCGTTCTGGGCGTGGGGCTCACGATCACTTTCTTCACCACCGGCGCATTGGTCAGACTCGACGTGGGCACCAGATCCAAGGCATCGAACACGATGTTCGGGCTCAACCACGGCGTCCCCCCGGTGCTGCCGCTGTTGGTGCTGATGTCGACGGTGTTCGTGCCCGCCCGCAGGGCCGACGTCGGGATGTTGTACGTGAACGTGAAGTTGTTCCCGCGCCACGTGCCCCGCGTGATGTTGCGGCTGTTGGGCTGCGTCGTGGAGGCGGGCAATGCGCTCGTCCAGGCATAACTCTGCCCCGAGTTCACGACGATATACGGCCGCCCTCCCGCGAAGGCGGACGTGATGCCGATCCGGAACGTGTTCGCCTGCGCCGCTTGCGCCGCCGTCAGCGTGAACGTAATCTTCTGATCGTTGTTCACGTCCTTGAATTCCGCCAGCGGAAAGCTGTCCGGCGTGCTCGTGCCGACGATGTAGTTCACATTCGTGAACGGCGCCATCCGCGAGTCGGACGGGTGCATGATGTTGATCTTGTCGGCGTTCAGGAATTCCTTGGGCGTCCCGTCCCAGGTGCCCACGCGGAAGATCGGCGTCGGCTGGTACAGCGTGTTGACGATGTTCGATCGATCGGTCTTGCCGACGCTGATCGTCACCGTCTTCGTGCCGACGGCCAACTCGTTGTCATAGAGCGTTTCGGTATACGTGCCCGGCAGCACGCCGCTGATCGTATACGTCCCCGTGCTCGCGTCGGCGTAGGCCCAGTATTGGGCGTTCGCATTGGTGAGTGTGACGACCGATTGATGCCCCACCGCCACGCCGCTGGCCGTCCCGGTGATCGCGCCGCGCTGCGAAGCCGGCACAAGCCCGGAGATGCCGACGCCTTCCAGAAACGAATAGTTCGGCGCCGCGGGGGCCGAGCCGTTCGTGAACTGCATTGCGTACGGACCTTGCAAACCCTGGCGATACGCCTCGGTCTGTTCGTGCCCGGTGAACAGGCAGTTGTACATCTCCGTGGCCGCGCTGGTGGTCTGAAAATCGATGTCCTTAAAAAACGGGCCGCCCGCACTGTGCTCGCGGTTGCCCATGTTCATAAACGCCCCGACGTTCGTCCCGGTGATCCCGTGCACCGAGTTGTCGATCATCCGGCGGGTGTTGTAGAACTTCGATTTCGTGATGCCCGTCGTCGTGTTGTAAAACACGTCGGACCCTTCGACGGTGGCGTCGGTGGTGGAAATGTTCGACGGGTCTTCGATGTTGGTGAAGACCGAGCGATTCATGTACGCGATGTAGCGCCCTTCGCCCGGGCCGTTGTTGACGTCGGTGGGGAGCGACGCCATGTAGATGTTGTTTTCCCCCTTCTTCGCGACGTAATACTGAATCACCCCACCGCTGGCGGCGGCCGAGTCGTCGCAGGTGATCTTGATCCATTGGCCGTTCGGATCGACCGTCGCGCTGACAATCGTGCCGGTGCTCTGTCCCTGCTCATAGTGCGAATACCGCGACGTGGCCGAGTACGGCGCGAGCATTTCCACGCCGTTGTATTTCACGCTCGTCATGTCGCCGAGGTGAATCGTGCTGCTGGTCGTGCCGCCGCGCAGGATCGTGAAAACGGTGCCCGCGCCGGTGTCAACGATATAGCTGGTGGACGTCGTGGTCAGGCCGAAGGCGAACAGCGTCCGGCGTTCGAGAGCTTCGATCATCCCGTGGGCCGGCCGTCGTGAATTGCCCGAGTGAGAACGCAACGTCGGCTTGGCCATGGTGAATTCTTCCTTGGGAGACGACACCCCCGGCGCAGGAACCGCAGGGCTCCCACCGGAGGGCCAAAGCATCACACGTCACAGGAAAATCGACCGCAGCGCCTCCGCAGGCGCTCGCGGCTGCCGGAAAGCGTACCGCTGCCAATGGGAATTCGCAAACAATTTTCACCCACGCCCCGCGAATTCCCATGGCAATTGGGGCGCTATCTAGCGACCCTGTCGGTCGGGACGAGGTCCACCGCGTCGTACACGATGCTGGGGCTCAAAAATCCCTTCATCCCTCGCCCCGTGTCGACGCCGATTTCGATCG
>JBQCCH010000682.1:0-6507 GCA_051962375.1 Tepidisphaeraceae bacterium | reverse complement strand
GGCTTGCCGCGGGTCATCCGTCGACTGCACGCCCCCATGCGCATGAATCCAGGCGGCCGCATCGGGGGCGCCGGCGCACCCGGCGGTCCCCAGTGCCGCCGCCATTCCAAGGATGACCCAAAGCCGCCGGACCATGCCCTGCCATAACAACCCCCGTGCCAAGCCCCCCAGCCCCCGCCGCGGCGGTCGCATCGCCGCGCTCCCGCGTCATGCCGTACGAAACCAAGGAGTTCCGCCTATTTTTTAAGAGGGCTCGGGCCCGACCCATCTCCGGTTGCGTCGCGTAAGGGGATCAAGAACTCGACAACCGGTCCGCCCGTCGCTACGCTGGTTTCGCTAAGAAAATCCTTGGGCGATGGAGTTCGCCAGAACCGCCGGACCGTCAAAACGCCGTGCTGATAACTCCTGCGAGCAATTCGCGGGAGGCTGCGCGTCCGGATTCTAAGTCTTGAATCCCCCTCATCCCCTCGCCGTTGCTCGCCCGATCGATCGACCGTTTGCCGGAGCAACGTATGCCTTTTCGATGGAATCCTCGCGAGCACCTGGCCCTGGGCCTGTACGTGGTGAAATGGGTCCTGATCGGCGCCCCCGTGGGCGCGCTGATCGGCTCCGCCGTCGCCGTCTTCCTGTGGGCCTTGGACCTCGCCACCCGCACGCGCTGGCACACGGATACGGCCTCGGGGATTCCGTGGTTGCTGTTCCTGCTCCCTGTCGGCGGCGTCGGCGTCGGGGCGATGTATCACCTGTTCGGCAAATCCGTCGAAGGGGGCAACAACCTCATCATGGACCAGATCCACGAGCCCGGCGGCGGCGTCCCCAGCCGCATGGCGCCGCTCGTGCTCCTGGGCACCGTCATCACCCACCTCTTCGGCGGCTCTGCCGGTCGCGAAGGCACCGCCGTCCAAATGGGCGGCAGCATCGCCAGCACCGTCGGACGATGGCTCCGCTTCGACGCCCGAACTACCCGCACCCTGCTCATGTGCGGCGTCGCCGCCGGCTTCGGGTCCGTCTTCGGCACACCGCTCACCGGCGCGATCTTCGCCGTCGAAGTCCTCGCCATCGGACTGGTCGATTTTCAATCCCTCACGCCCTGCCTCATCGCCAGCGTCGTCGGCGATTGGACCACCCACGCCTGCGGCATCGCCCACACGCAATACCACATTCGCTCGCTGGCCAATCTCTCGCTCGTCGAAACCGCCAGCCAATTCAGTTGGCTGATGCTCGGCAAAGTCGCCCTGGCCGCCGTCGCTTTCGGGTTTGCCAGCGTCATCTTCGCCGAACTCACGCACGGGCTGCAGCGCCTCTTCAAATCGCTCGTCCCCCAGCCCATGCTCCGCCCCGCCCTGGGCGGCCTGCTGGTGATCGGACTCGCCCTGCTCATCGGCACCGATTATCTCGGCCTCGGCGTCACCGCCGACCCGCGCTTGCCTCACCAGGTCACGATTCTCTCCGCCTTCAACCCCGGCGGCGCTACCTACTGGAGCTGGTGGTGGAAAATCCTCTTCACCGCCGTCACGCTCTCCAGCGGCTTCAAAGGCGGCGAAGTCACTCCCCTGTTCTTCATCGGTGCCGCGCTCGGCAACACGATGGCCACCCTCCTGCACGCACCGGTCGATCTCTTTGCCGGGCTTGGCTTCGTCGCGGTCTTCGCCGGCGCGACCAACACCCCGCTCGCCTGCACCCTGATGGGCATCGAACTCTTCGCCGGCGGCGGCGCCGACCTGGTTCGCTCCGGCTTCGTCGTCTACGTCGCGATGGCCTGCTTCATTGCTTATGTCATGAGCGGACACTCCGGGATTTATCTTTCCCAGCGCATCGGCCGACCCAAAACCGCCGTCGACGACCTGCCCCCCAACGCGTCGCTGCGCCTGGCGCGAGACCGTCGGCCCCGCGTCGGCGAACACTTCTTCGAATCACCCTAGGCCGCCTTTTTCTCGGCCGTGATCTGCTTGATGAAAGGGCTCAGGTGATCCGCCACCACCGTCGACGGCAACGCGAACGTCGCACCGCCGGCTTCTTCCACCAGCACCTCAACCGTGTTCCCCGATCGACGCGGCAACAAGCGCACCGGGCCCTTGATCGATGACGTGATCAGCGCTTCCACGCCCGCGAATCGCACCGTCACCCCCGCGTGCAGCGAATCATGAACCACGATCTGCGCCCGCGACCGCTCCGCCGCCGCCCGGCACCGCGCCGCCAGCCCGGCGAGCTTCCCTTCCGTCGCCGCCTCCAGTTCGTCCGCCTCGAACAGCAGCTCGGTCGCCTTTTCCTTCTGCTGGGGCGTGAGCAATTTCAGATTCTGCATCATCGGCGCGATCCGCCCGCGCACCTCCGCAATGCGCCGCCGGTTCGAATCCACCAGCGGCCGAATGTCATCGAGCGTGCCGCGCAATGCCGGATCAATGCCCGCTTCCACCAGCGTCGGCGTGCCGATCGCGTTGCCCAACGATTGACACTCAATGCCCCCGTTCGCCGTCGCTTCGCCGCCACAGATCGGGCCGCGCATCACCCGCAGTCGCCCGCCGCACGCGATGCGGCTGCCCGCGATCTCGGTCTGCACGCACAAGTCTCCGCCCACGCTCAGCCGGGCACCCGATGCAAACCGACAATGCAAATCGCCCTGCACCGCGCCGGCCCCGCGATCGCGACCGACCACCCCGCCATGCACATGCGCCCAACCGCCGGCCTTAAAAACCGCCGCCTCGATCGTGCCCCCCACCATCAGGCAACCGCTCGTCTGGATCTCCCGCCCGTCGCGGACAGAACCCTTGATCAGCACATCCCCGTCCGCGATCACCGCGTCGGCTTTCGCGTCGTCGCTGGGGGCCAGCTCCAGCAGGGGATAAACCCCGATCGCGCCCTGCGTCAGCCGCGCGTTCCCGGATTGGGTGGCCGTCACGTCCTGTTTTTTCAGGCTCACGCCATGCCCCAGCCGCAGCACGGGCGCTTTGTCATGGGCGATGGGCTTGCCGAAGACGTCCTTCCCATCCACCCCCGGCTGCGGCAGGCCCAGCGTGGCAATCACCTGGCCGGCGATCACCTTCGCCACCAGGCCGGTCTCCACCTCCGCGACCGGCACGCGATACTCCACCCGCCCCGGCCGCTCGCTCACCGGCGCGACGCCCCGCGCCACGACAAGGCTCGCGCCGCCGCCGCTCGACTGCAGCGCCTGGATCAGGCCCGCCCCATCGAAATCGGCAATGCCGATCTCCTGCAGCTTGTTGATCACCGCCGCCGCCGACACTTCCACGCCCGAGCACACGCTCAGCGTCGCCACGAGCCCGCCCTCGCCAATCTCGATGCGATACGAGCCGCCGTCATAGATTTGCGTTGGGTTCATGCACTATTCCCGGCAGAGATTGCCCCGCATCGGCGGCCGAACCGCATCACGCGGCGGCTTTCGCCTTGGCGATGGTGGCCTGCACCTTTTCCAGGAGCGATTCCGGCGTAAACGGCTTCACGACGTAGTTGTTCACCCCCGCCCGCAAGGCGTCCAGCACCCGCTGCTTCTCCGCTTCGGTCGTCGCCATGATCAGCAGCGTCTTCTTGTCGGTCTGACGAATCTTGGTCACCAGTTCCAGCCCGTTCATGTTCGGCATGTTCCAATCGACCAACGCCAGATCAAACCCGCCCGGCTGCGCTGCGATCACCGTCAGCGCCTCCAGCCCATCGCCCGCCTCGCCGAACGTCGTATCGGGCAGCGTGCTCAGCACCTTCTTCTGAATGTTCCGCATCGTCTTCGAATCGTCGACCAGTAAAATCTTCATGGGATCTCCTAATTATTGAATCCCCCCGCGTATCACTCGCTCACACCGTCTTGATGCTCACTTCCACCGCAAACTCGCCGACGGCCGTCTTGCAGGGGACCACCAGGCACGGCACATCGCTGGGCCGGCAGACGGTGTGGCCTTTGCCCATCACCACGCTCGGCACGGAGATGTTCGCCACCGCCCCCAGGTCTTTTTTCGCAGCCCCCGCAATCATGTTCGCCAGTTCGCCGATCGCGTCGGCAAAATCGCTCGTGTCCGGCGCGATTTCCATCCCCGCAAAAGCGGCCACCAGCTTGATCGCCACCTCGCGGTGAAAACTCACCACCACCGTCCCGACGATCTGCCCGGAGAAGCCGATGATGCCGGAATAGTCGTAGTCGGTCGCGCCATCCATCTTCAGACGCGGCCGCTCCACCGTGGTTTCCATGCCCGCCATCGTGGCCAGCACGCTGCGCACCGATGTCACGAACGGGACAATTAATTTCGGATCAATCTCGAGTTTTTTGGGTTGTGCTGTGGACATTCGATTCCTTCAATTTCTCGCGACCCGGCCGCCGCCTTCGCTAGGCCGCCTTCAGTTCGCTTTCCAACAGGCTGACGCTCAGGGCATACGGCCCACAGCGCATCGGCACGCGCGTCACCACCCGGCTGCCCGGCACACGCACGCTGTAGTCCGATCCTTCCACCACCGACGGCAACGACAGCTGGCACGTCTCCGGAAGCAACGCCTTCACGTTCCCGCCGATCATGTTCACCAGCTCGCCCAGCGCGTCCTGCATGTCGGCCGTCGCCGGCGCACCGGCCGCCAGGTCAAACATGACCCGCGCCGCCTCGGCGGCCATCGCCGCGTCGCAACTCAGGGCAACCGCCCCGCGCCACGCGCCGGTGATCTGAACGCAAGCCGACATCGTCCGCTGCCCCGCCGGCAACGGCGCCGCGGCCGGCTCCACCGGGAGCTTCAGGATCGAATCCCAGATCGACATCGTCAGTTGCTGAATTTCATCGTCATAAGGCATACGCACCTCGCCTCGATTACGCCGCCGCCCGAGCGACAGACTTGATCTGGAAACAGCCGCTCTTCTCCTGCGGCGCTCGAACAAATTGCTCGTCCACGTTCATCGTCGATTCCGCGACGCCCAGGAACAGCGCCCCGTCCGGACGCATCCGCGAACGAATCCGCTCAAGGATCGGCTTCTTCGTTTCGGTGCTGAAGTAAATCAACACATTTCGAATGAACACCACATCCAGCAGCGGCATCGACGGCCACGGCTCCAGCAGGTTGATCTCGCGAAAATCGATCATGTCTCGCAGGGCCGGCGCGATTTCCCATTCAAGCCCCTGCTTCGTGAAATACTTCACCAGCAGCGGCGCCGGCAGGCCGCGGCTCACTTCAAGCTGCGAAAACCGCCCCGCTTTCGCGCGCTTCAACACATCCCTCGACAAGTCGCTGGCGATGAACGTGACACTCCAATTCGTTAGCTGCGGAAAGTTCTCCCGCAACAGCATGGCGATCGTGTACGGCTCCTGCCCCGTCGAACTGGCGGCGCACCAGATGTTCAGCCGCTTTTCCCCGGCCCGCCGAGCGATCAACTCCGGAAGGATCGACTTCTTCAGCGCCTCAAACGGGTGAATGTCCCGGAAAAAGCTCGTCTCATTGGTCGTCATCGCGTCAACGGCGTCGCGCTCGATGGCCGCATCGCGCTGCTTCAGTTTTGTCAGCAACATGTCCAGCGACGCCCGGCCCAGCTTTCGCGACAACGGCAGCAGCCGCGCTTCCACCAGGTATTCCTTGGCCGAATCCAGATCGATGCCGGATCGGCGTCGAACCAAGTCGCAGACAAACGTCAAATCGTTCGGGTTCATTGCCATGTGCCTCTCCACTCCGCCGCCTCAGCCGGCCCGGCGCGCCTGGCGAATCGCTCGGCCCGCCATGACGCGTTCACTCAATTCATTCGCCATGGCCGACAGCGGCAGCATCACTTCAGCCAGACCTGCGCGGGCGACAGCGCCCGGCATGCCCCACACCACCGAGGTCGGCTCATCCTGCACGATCACGCTCCCGCCCCGCTCACGGATGCACCCGGCCCCGCGGCAGCCGTCCTGCCCCATGCCCGTCAGCACCACGCCCAGCACCGCCGGCCCCAGCAGCCCCGCGGCGCTGCGGAACAACACATCCACCGCCGGCCGACACGAATTCTCCGGGTGATCCTGATTCAATCCGATCCGCAATCCGCCCGGCCCGTTTTCGATCGTCATGTGGAAATCGCCGGGCGCGATGTACACGTGCCCCGGCAGCGCCGGCTCGCCGGCGGTTGCCTCTTTCACACGCACTTTTGATTTCTGATCCAATCGCTCGGCCAGCAGCCGCGTGAAGACCGGCGGCATGTGCTGCACCACCAACACCGGCACGGGCAAATCCTGCGGCAGCGCGGGAATCACCTCCGCCAGCGCGTTCGGCCCGCCGGTCGAGACGCCGATCACCACCGCCTCAATCTGCCCGCCATGCCCGCTCGGCGCGGCCCGCACGATCGTTGCCGGGCGCACGGCACCGGGCGCCGGCACTGAAGGCTTGCTGCCGCACAGCGCTTTGATCTTTGGAATCAATTCCTCGCGGATGCGGCTCATCGCCATCGCGACGCTGCCCACGTTGGCCGGCTTCGTGACGTAATCGCTCGCGCCAGCCGCCAGCGCGTCCAGCGTCGCCGACGCGCCGCGTGCCGTCAGCGTCGAGAACATG
>JBQCCH010000681.1:0-2449 GCA_051962375.1 Tepidisphaeraceae bacterium | reverse complement strand
GGACATTTTCTTCTGGTTCCGGGAAACGGGCTAATGTAAAGACTTCTGCAGGCGTGGCAATCAATCGTTGAGGCTCATTCCAAGCGCGGTGAGCATGGCCAGTTCGATATCATTCATTAACGACGGCGGAACGCGTCCGACGCGGCGTTTCAACTGGTCGCGGTTGACGTGCATCAAATGGGGCCCGACCGCGACCGAATCCTTCGGCAAGCCGGTCTTCCGGGCGGGCAGAAACACGTTTGTGATCGGCCCGACGAGCTCAAGGGTCGAACTCAGCGGAATCACCAGCACCGTGCGCAATTTGCTGAGCAGCAGCACCTCATCCTGCACGATCACCGACGGTCTATCAAAGCCGGCCTCAGATCCTGTGGGGCGAGGCAGGAGCGTCCACCAGATTTCTCCTCGCTGCATCACCACTCCACTTCCCGAAGCGTCTCCAACGCGACTTCGTGCATCGACATTTCCAGCTTTTCATCCATGAATTCGGCAGTTCGATTCAGTTCGGCGAGCAGCTCCGCCTTGCTTTGCGTAAGAAGATATTTTTCGGCGGCACGGGCAAAGAATTCGGATCGCGACAGCTTTTTCTTCTTCGCGAAACGATCGATCTTCTGGTAAAGCGCGTCCGGGATGGAGATGGCCGTCTTCATACTTTTAGTATAACCGCCGTTATACCTGGGGACAATCACCACTTCTTCGCCAGCCACTGCCGCAGCACCTTCTCCGCCGGCTTGCCCTTGGGGGTGTAGCCGCGGACGGCTTCTTCGACGCTGTCGGGGTTGTCCGGGTCGGGGGCGGGGGTCCATTCCCAGATGCTGAAGCCTCCCAGTTGCGGCTTGCCGTACCAGCTTTCGAAGAAGGCTTCGTACAAGCGCGCCTGCAGCGCGTCGTCGGTGGGGGCTTCGCTTTCGGTCTTGGTGTAATCCCACGGCTCCTTGGCCATGTTCGCCATGCTGCACCAGCCGACTTCCAGGAAGAACAGCGGCTTGTGCACCTTCGCCTGGAACTTGAACAGCTCCTTCTGGATGTCCTGCCAATTTCCCTTGATCTCGTCGATCGACGCGTGCTCACTGGAGCCCAGCGTCCAGTAGCTGTTCATGCCGATGAAATCGAGCTGATCCCAGAAGTGGATGGCCGTATAGTGGTCCCAGTTGCTGCTGTAGGTGAGCTTGCCCTTGAAGACGGTGCGCACCTGGTTGATGGTGTTGGTCCACTCGGCCGTATAGGATTCGGTGCTGATCAGCTCAGACCCGACGACAAGGATGTCCACGCCGTTGCCCTGCGCGATCCAGGCGAAGTGGGTGAGGATGTCGCGATAGCTTTTCCACCATTCGTCCCAATTGTCGGGACTGATGCGGCCGCGCCATTCGGTGCCGCGCGGGGCGTCCAGCAAGACGATCGGCATGAGCACCACGCGCAGGTTCTTCTTTTTCGCGTAGCGAATGAGATCGCCCAGCTGGTCGGGCGTGGGGGTCATGCGCATGTCGAGATAGATGTGGCTGGATTCGCCGTTCTCCTGGCGGGCGTCGACGACGAACTTGACGGTGTCGGCGCCCAGGGCGGCGATCTCGTCGACGCTCTTTTTGTATTTATCCATCCAGTCGACGCGCTGAATCTGCATGCCGATGCAGCGGTACGGAAGCCCCTCGGCCATGGTGGTGGGGTAGGTGGTGGGGGCGGCCGTGTCGTCATCCGCCGGCACCTGGGCCAAGACCGGGGGGCGCAGCGAGCAACCCAGAACCACCAGGTACAACGCGATCGACCCTGCCAACATCAACTTTCTGACCATAGACCGCGCACTGTACCGACAGCAACGCGGCGACGGTAGCGACCGACCGCCGCCGGCCGACGAACCGCAAGTTTTGAACGATTTTTGCCCGACTATTTCGCGTCGCGCGTGAGGCGAAGCAGGTCGTGAAAGTAGTCCTGCAGGTTCGCCAGGCCCGGCGACGGCTGGGCGAGGGCGAAGGGGTCGGCTCGCGTCAGCCGATGAAACTCCGCCCGGGCGGCGGCCGCCAGGAGGTCGGGCGTCAGCTTGCCCTGACGCTTCGCCAGCTCGTACCGCACGCGCTGGACGCGACCATCCTCCGGAAATTCCTTCAGCGCCGCCTGCAGGTCCGGGTCGTCGCGATTCAGTTGACCCGCATTCGCTTTGGCGGCCAGGAACGCGCCGGCGAAGACGGCGTCGTGGGACTCTTTCCATGCCTGGTGCAGCAGGCCGAGGATGACATCGGGATTGCGCGTCGGCACGATCTGCAGCTCAGCGAACCAGCCGGCCGGGTCATGGGTGCGCAGGGCGAGGTCGAGCACCTTCGATGCGATGCCCGCCCGCTGGGTCGCGTCGATCACGTTCGCCCGCAGGGCGGCCGCCACGATGACGCGCAACAGGGCGGGATGCTCCGGGACGGTTTGGTCCGGGTCGATCAGCAGCTGCTGCCGCTGAAGGATGCCG
>JBQCCH010000680.1:0-3464 GCA_051962375.1 Tepidisphaeraceae bacterium | reverse complement strand
TTTCGCGCCAAGAATCTCCCCTGCGTGGGCGATGACATCAAAGCCCAGGTCGGCGCGACCATCACGCACCGCACCCTGGCGCGTCTCTTCGCCGACCGGGGCGTGCGCATCGATCACACGTACCAGCTCAACACCGGCGGCAACACCGATTTCCTCAACATGCTCAATCGCCAGCGTCTGGCGAGCAAAAAAATCAGCAAGACCGAAGCCGTCCAAAGCCAGCTCGATGTCCCCCTGCCCGGCGAGGACATCCACATCGGGCCGAGCGATTTCGTCCCGTTTTTGAAAGACAATAAGGTCGCCTTCATCCGGCTCGAAGGCACCGGCTTCGGCGGCGTGCCGTTGAACCTGGAACTGCGCCTGAGCGTCGAAGACAGCCCCAATTCCGCCGGCGTGGTGATCGACGCCATCCGCTGCTGCCGACTCGCCCTCGATGCGGGCATCGCCGGGCCGATCCTGCCCGTCAGCGCCTGGACGATGAAGCATCCGCCCCAGCAATTGAACGACCGCGAGGCCGACCGCCTCACCGATCAGTTCATCGCCGACTGTCTTGCCGGCTCGCGTCAGTCCTGAGCGTCGTACGCTTTGCCCTGAATATCCTGCGGGCTCACGTACACGTACGCGTAGTGCCCGCCCGCATCGAACCGCGCGATCGGCCGCCAGCCGGCATCGCGCAGCTGGTCCGGGCTCACGCAGTAGGCCTCGCTCGAATTGTGCGTGGCGTAAATCTCATCCCACACCGCCAGTTCCCCCGGCCTCGGGTGAGCGATCCCCTGCTGCGATGAATCCCCCGCCTGCTGCGGATTGTCTTTGTCGATATCCAGCCGAATGTACAAATGCGGCAGCCACGCCACCAGCAGCGGATACCGCTGCCGCAACTGCGGCTGCGTGTCGAGCCAATCGGTGATTTCGCTCGTCAATCGATCATGATCCTGCGGGCCCAGCGGAAAACAGGGATACGCCAGATTCGCCCCGATCGGCGCGGCCGCCCCCAGCAGGAAGACCCAGCCCACGCGCCGCCACCGAAACCGCTCGGCCGCCCATTCCAACCCCATCGCCGACACCATCGCCCAGAACGGTGCGGCAATCAGCAGGTAGCGCGGCTCGCCGTTGGAGGCCATCTTCCCGAACGCCCACAGCAGGCTGTGGGCCGCCAGCACCGACAGCGGAATCAGCACCACCAGCCAGCGGCACCGATACGCATGATCGGCCAGCAGCATTCCGATCGGCGAGCGCCGCTCGTGCGACGCCAAGGCGCGCGGCCCCGACCAGCAGACCCGCCACACGCCCAGCACCATGAACCCGAATCCGATCGGCCCCACCACCGCGGGCGCGACGGCCATCAGCCAGAAGATCGACCCGTGCCCGTACACGCTCGCCGGCGAATAGGGCCAGTTGTTCGGCAGCCATTCCCACCACGGATAAGCGGCCGGCTCGCCGAACAAGCGCCAGCCCGCGTAAGACCAGACCGCCAGCCCCAGCGGCAACACCAGAAGCCACACCCACCGCCGATGCAGCGCCAACGCCACCCCCACGATCAGCAGCAGCCCAAACCCCTCCGGCCGCCCCAGCGGCGCAACCGCCGCCAGCGCCGCCAGCCAACCGAACCGCCGCCCCTCATACGCCCAGAACATCACCAGCACCCAGAGGGCGAACGGGATCTCGGTCAATTCCGAAAACGAGTGCGCAAACAGCAGCGGCTGCGTCAGCAGAAACAGGCATGCCCATGCGGGATGACGAATCCCCACGCGCCGGCCGACGCGCCACAGCAGCGGCAGCATCAGCAGCACCAGCGCCAGGCTCGTCAGCCGCGTGCCGATCAAGCCCCCCACCCGCGCTGGCACCGCATACATCGCCACGCACAGCGGCCGGCTCCAGACGCTCACCAAATGCACCGGGTTCGACAACGCGAATCGCCGGTCCAAGTAATGCGTGATTCCGTCCGCTTCAAGAAAGCTCTTGGACGCGACCGCCATCCACGCCGACAGCGCCGCATACACCCCCACCGCCACGCCCAGCGGCCACAGCGCCTGCCGCGGCTCCTCCAGCTCGGCCGCGGGCGCTTCCGACGATTCAAGCGATTGCGGCGTCGTCTCGGTCACGGCAACAGTTCTTCTTTCCGCAATTCCAGCCGCAACCCGCGCACGTCCAGCAGCAACTCTTTTCGCAGCACGTACCGCGCCCCCATCGCCGCCAGAAACGAAATCGCCAGCACTTCCACCGGAAACGCGTCGCGCGCCCGATGCGTCAGGTAAACCGCCACCACCGCGCACGCCCCCCATTCCGCCGCCGCCGCGATCAGAAAATCCCCCCACGGGTGCGGCCGAAGCAGAAATTCACGCTGCGTCCGCACGTACCGGGCGTGAAAGATCGCCGTCGTCAAAATCACCCAGCCGTACGACGTGATCACCGACGTGGAAACGCCCCGGCCCAAGGCACGCATCGTGCGGAAGTAAAGCCATGCCACCCCCCACGACAGCAGCGTCACGCCGATGAATTTCAGGATCGGCGACAATCGCGGGAACGAAAAATCGTAGAGCCGCGACAAATGCTCGAGGTACCGAAACTGTTCTTTGAACGTCAGCTTCGATTCCCCCGCCTGCCGCTTGCCGAAATGGATCGGCACCTCGCGCACGCGTTTCACGCGGCATTTGCACAGCAGTTCGAGCGCGATCTTGTAGCCCAGCGGCGTCAGGCGGCTGGCCGATAGAAAATCGCTCCGCCGCAACGCGAAAAAGCCGCTCATTGGATCCGTCACCCGCCCCGCGAACGGCCGCGCCAGCAGCGTGGCGATCCCGCTGTTGAGCCGGCGGTAAAACGTCCAGCCGGATTCGATCGACCCGCCTGCCGCATACCGCGAGCCGATGACAAAATCCGCCTCTTGCGCTTCCAGCGGCGCGATTAGTTCCGGCAGCTTCGCCGGCGGGTGCTGCAGGTCGGCGTCCATCACCGCCAGAACCTCGCCCCGCGCTTCGGCCATCCCGTGCAGCACCGCCCCGCTCAGGCCGTTCGTCGGCTTCGTTCGGGTGATCAGTCGCAACGGAAAACGCTCGCTCAGCGCGGCGCAGACGGCCGGCGTGTCGTCGCGGCTGTTGTCGTCGACGATCAACAACTCATACGCGCGCCCGCCCAAGGCCGCGTGCACCTGCTCGGCCAACGTCGGCAGGTTCGCCGCCTCATTCAGCGTCGGAACCACAAGGCTGATGGAAATCCCGTCCAAGCCGATATAGTACGGACTTTCATACGCGGTGGAAGGAAACGCATGCGATCGCTTCTGGACATTCGAATCGGCACATTGGTCGGCATTCAAGACGCGGTGCGCGTCGTCCCGCAACTCGTCGAACACGGCTTCGAAAGCTTTCAACTCACCGGCGGATTCGGGGTCGATCTGGTCGATTTCGCCGACATCGCCCTTCGCGTTCGCGAAGCCATTGAAGGCCGCGCCGTCATCAGTTCGCTCGGCT
>JBQCCH010000679.1:0-10660 GCA_051962375.1 Tepidisphaeraceae bacterium | reverse complement strand
TCATGGCGACGTATCATGCAACGATCCGCCGCGCGCGTCGATGGGCGGCGGGGAAGATTCGGGGTCTGCCCCGCAATCATCGGCAAACGCCGAGCGGGTCTGGTATGATCCCGGCATCATGGTCACGCTCAACGCACATTTTGACGGCAAGGTGATCGTTCCGGACGAACCCCTGACACTGAAGCCGAACCAGAGGCTTCGCATCAGCGTCGAGCCGATCGAAGTGGCGTCAAAGGGAATCGATTTAAACTGGCTGCGTGGGGCGGGTGTGCAAAGCAGCACAAATCCTGCTCCGCGTTTTCAGACCAATGATGACCTGTGGGACAAGGCGAAGTAATCGTGGTCATCGACAGCAGCGCTATTCTCGCCATCTATTTCGATGAGCCGAGTGCGTCGTGGGTGCTGGAGCACCTAGCGCGGGCGGAGCGGATTGAAATGAGCACGGTCAACCTCGGCGAAGTGCTCATGCGGATTCGTGATCGCGACCCGATGCGGGCGGACGCCTTCGAAGGGCGGCTACTGGCGGAAAGAATCGAATTTGTTCCGCCGGACGTGGAACAGACGGTCATTGCCGCGCGTGCTCGGTTGCAATTTCCCCTCAATTTTGGCGACTGCTTCGCCTACGCGCTCGCCAAGGCGCGCAACCTGCCGCTGCTGACGCTCGATCAGGATTTTCGGTCGACGGACGTTTCGCTCGTGGTCCCGGGCGCGTGAGGGCTGCGTTGGGCGGCGTGCGATCGTTGTGAGGATCAACCGCAGGCGAACTGCGCTTGGCTGCCGCGTGGTGGATTCCGCGAATGCGATCGGTGAAGCTGCCGATGGTGATTCCGCGCCGGCGAGCGCGTAATGGGCGGGCATGAACCCCACGCTTAGTCTTGATACGCAGTTTGCGGTGGCCGAACTTGATCCGCGGGTGTTTGGCGGGTTTGCCGAGCACCTCGGGCGGTGCGTGTACGAAGGGATGTACGATCCCGGTTCGCCCCTGGCGGATGCGGACGGATTCCGCACCGATGTCATCGACGCGATCAGGAAATTGCGCATGCCGGTGATGCGCTATCCGGGCGGGAACTTCGTCAGTTGCTACGACTGGCGCGACGGCATCGGCCCGCGCGAGAAGCGGCCGGCGAAGATCGATTATGCGTGGCAGTCGGTGGAATCGAATCAGTTCGGCACCGATGAGTTCATGACCTGGTGCAAAAAAGTCGGCACCCAACCGATGATGGCCGTCAACCTTGGGACGGCCGGAGCGCAGGATGCTGCGGCGCTGCTGGAGTATTGCAACCTCGACACGCCCACCTACTGGGCCGATCTGCGGCGCAAGAACGGCGCAAAACAGCCTTACGGCGTGAAGCTCTGGTGCCTGGGGAATGAAATGGACGGCCCTTGGCAGGCGGGGCATGTGCCGGCGCGTGAATACGGCCTCCGCGCCAATGCGGCCGCGCGGATGATGAAGGGACTCGATCCCTCGATCGAAACCGTTGCCTGCGGCTCTTCGGGGAACGGCATGACCACCTACCTGGATTACGACCGCGAAACCCTCGAAATCGCCTGGGACAATGTCGATTACGTCAGCGCCCATCGCTACAGCGTCAACGACGCGAACGACACGCCGGCGTTTCTCGCCGAAGGCGTGGAAATCGATCGCGTTCTCGAAGATTACGCCGGCCTGCTGAATTACGTGCGCGGCAAGAAACGCAGCAAAAAGCGCGTCTACGTGTCGTTCGATGAATGGAACGTCTGGTACAAAGATCGCGGCGGCGACGGGAAATGGAAGGCCGCGCCGCACCTCTTGGAAGAAGTCTACAACGTGGAAGATGCGCTGGTGGTGGCGCAGTACCTGCAGTCCTTCATCGCCCGGGCGGATTTGGTGAAGGTGGCGTGCCTGGCGCAGATCGTGAATGTGATCGCGCCGTTGCTGACGAAGAAGGACGGGCTGCTGGTGCAGTCGATCTACTACCCGATCGAGATGCTGGCCACGCACGCGAAGGGAAAATCGCTGCGGCTGAACCTGCAGACGCCCATGTACGCGGCCGGCGCGCGGGGCGAGTGTCCGGCGATCCATGCGGCGGCGACGTTCGATGAAGCGACCGGCCGCGTGATGGTCAGTGCCGTCCACCGCGACAGCAATGCCGCCACCGAATTGAGCGTGAGCCTGGCGGATCGAACCATCGGGAAGATCGCCGAGACGTTCTTGATGACCGATTCGGATATGAAGCGGGCGAACACGTGGGAGAAGCCCCAGGCCGTCAAACCGACGGCCGCTCAGGCGAAGGTGGTCGATGGCACGCTCCGGCTGACGCTCCCGCCGCAGAGCCATGCGGTCGTGGTCTTCGAAACCACGAAACGCTGATCGAGCCAGGGACGAAGCCCATCGCGGGAATGCGTTCACGCATCGGCCTGCCGGGCGTCATCGGCGGCGCCGCGCCATGGGCGGAGGTCGAGCGAGCCGATGAATCGCTTGCGCTCTTGCATCATCTGATGCATTTCGTCCGGGTCGATTCGATCGAGATTCGCCAGCACCATTTTCATGCGCATGTTGCCCTTGTACATCGCGCGGTAGCGGTGCAGGAACGTCCAGTAGAGGAAATTGAAAGGGCACGCGTCTTCGCCGGTACGTGATTTGGGATTGAAACGGCAGCCCTGGCAGTAGTCGCTCATCCGGTGGATGTAGGCGGCGGAAGAGACGTAGGGCTTGGTCGCCATGGTGCCGCCGTCTGCGTTCATTGCCATGCCGATGACGTTGGGCGTGACGACCCAGTCATGGCTGTCGATGTACATCGCCAGGAACCAGTCGTTCACCGCCTGCGGGTTCAGGCCCGCGAGCGTGGCGAAATTGCAGATGACCATCAGCCGCTGGATGTGATGGGAGTAGGCGTTTTCGACGACGTTGCCCACGCTCTGGCGCAGGCAATTCATTTGCGTGTTGGCGTCCCAGAAGAAATAGGGGAGCGGCCGATCGCTTTTGCGTGCGTTCCGCTGGCGGTAGCCGGGCATGAAGGACCAGTAGATGCCGTAGACGTATTCGCGCCATCCGATGATCTGGCGGCAAAACCCTTCGACACTGTTCAGCGGCGCCTTGCCCGATTTGAAACGCTCCTCGGCCGCACGCACGACCTCCAGCGGCGCGAGCAGGCCGGCGTTGATGAGGAACGACAGCATGGAGTGAAACAGCACGGGCTCGCCGCTCACCATGGCGTCTTCGTAATCGCCGAACGTGGGAAGCCGATGATCGAGAAAATCGTTCAGCGCCTGCCGCGCGTGCTTACGCGTCACGGGCAGCGAAAACCCGTCGGCTGACCCGGGGTGATCGGGAAAATGGCGGTTCACATCGTCGATGGCGGCCCGGGTGATGTCATCGGGTTTGAACGCTTTGGGCTTGGGGATTTTCACCCCTTTTTTGAACGGCCGGCGATTTTGCTTGTCGAGATTCCACGTGCCGCCGACCGGATCGGGGCCCTCCATGAGGACGCCGTGGGCGTCGCGCATCTTTCGATAGAAGGTTTCCATCACCGGCGATTTGACGCGCGTGGCCCAGGCCTTGAATTCTTCCCGGTCGGTGAGGAACAGGGTATTGGCAAAATAGCGGATCGTGATGCCGAGCGCCTTGGGCAACGTGTCGAGCCAGGCGCGGGTGTGATATTCGCTGGGCTCAACGACGAGGAATTCGCGTGAGCCGGTGGTTTTGATGTGATCGCGAAGGGCGGTGAGGCTGTCCTTATAGCCGTGCGACTTGAGCGGGTGGTAATGCACGTGCCGGCCGACGTCGCGCAATTCATCGGCGAAGTGCCGCATCGCGGCGATGAGGAAGGTCAATCGCTGTTTGTGGTACGGCCACATGCGAAAGGCGTGGGCGGATTCGATCATCAGCACGGGCGCGTCGGACGGGGCATCGGCAAGGGTTGGCAAATCGAGCGACAGCTGATCTTCAAAGATCCAGACGGTGGGCGGCGCCGATTTGGGGTGGGTGGAGGGCATGGGGATTCTCGCTGGCGTATCGTAGCGGTCGATCGGTTTCAAAACTTGCGGTATACTCTGGGGTACGCGACGGCCGAGAAATCGGCGGGTGTCGGTGAATCATCAAGAACAAATCCCGCGAGATGTGCGGGCGATCAAAGGCGGTTATGGAATACGGCGTGATCATGGCGGGCGGCTTGGGGACACGACTCTGGCCGCTGTCTCGGCAGAAGGTTCCGAAGCAGTTGCTGCCGGTCAAAGAAGGAAAAAGCCTGCTGCAGTTGGCGTTTGAGCGGCTCAAGGGCGTGATGCCCCCGGAGTGCATCTACGTCTGCACGGCCGAAGCGCATCGGCAGGTGGTGCTGGAGAATCTGCCCGAGCTCCCGCCGGCGAATCTGCTGGGCGAGCCGGAGCCGCGCGACACCGCCAACGCGGTCGGCTTCCCGGCGGCGATCCTGCACAAGAAAGACAAGGACGCCGCCTTTGCGATCGTGACGGCCGACCATGTGATTGAGCCGGTGGAGACGTTTCAAACGTGCATCCGGCAGGCATTCGACGTGCTGAAGTCACACCCGAAATCGCTGGTGACGTTCGGCATCGTGCCGACGCACGGGCACACGGGGCTGGGGTATATCCAGCGGGGCGATCCGCTGGGCGAGCAGGCGGGCATCTTTCAGGTGCAGGCCTTCAAAGAAAAGCCGGACAAGCCGACTGCCGACCGGTATGTGGAATCCGGGCGGTTCTACTGGAACAGCGGGATGTTTGTCTGGCGGGCGGACACGGTGCTGGAACAACTGGCGGCGGACTTGCCGCAGTCGTACCAGGGGCTGACGAAAATCGCCGACGCGTGGGGCACGCCCGATCAGGCGAAGGTGCTGGCGGAGGCGTACCCGCGGTTGCCGAAGATCAGCATCGACTACGCCGTTATGGAGCCGGCCAGCCAGCGCAAGGCGGTGGTGGTCGTGGAAATGCCGGTGAACTGGATCGACGTCGGCAGCTATCCTTCGCTGGCCGAGACGCTGGAGACCGACAGCAACGACAACAGCCTCGACGCCCGCCGCCTGGTGGCACTGGATGCCGAAGGGAACATCATCGTCAGTCGCGATCCGAATCACCTGGTCACCTGCATCGGGCTCAGCGACATGATCGTGATCCACACGCCCGATGTGACGATGATCTGTCCGAAGAACGAGTCGCAGCGGGTGAAGGAACTCGTGGGCAAAGTGCGAGAAAAGTACGGCGAAACGTACATGTAACCCATGCGGACTTTGGCGATCGATCTGGGGACCAAACGGGTGGGGCTCGCGCTGAGCGATGAGGGCGGCCGCTGGGCGACGCCGCTGGAAGTGCTCGTTGTGAGTGATCCGGCACTGGCGATTGATCCGGTCGTTCGGTGCGTCGCCAAAGAGGGGGTTGAGCGGCTGGTGGTGGGATTGCCGCTCAACATGGACGATTCCATCGGCCCGGCGGCGAAATCGGTGCTGGCGTGGGTGCAGCGGCTGCGGGAGCGCGTGGCGATTCCGATCCTATTTGTCGATGAGCGACTCAGCAGTTTTGAGGCCGAACACCAGCTGGTGCGTGCGAAACGGGCAGGGGCGAAATTAACCCGGCGCGGCAAGAAGCAATCGCTCGATGCGGTGGCGGCGGCTCATTTTCTGCAGGCTTTTCTCGATGGCGGGCTTCGGGCGATCGACCTGGGCCCCGGGTCCGAAGCGGCGGAACGCTGAGCGGCACGGGGCAGCGTGGGCCGGCGCGGATTTTGCTGACGATTTCCCTTCATGGTTATTTGCACAGCCCCGGTGGTCGCGCCGGGGACGCTGGTTGAGCGCGCTCATGCCTTGTTCGGACTGCTCATTTTCCTGCTGCTGACCCACGGGATCGGCCGCGCGTATGGGGCCAAGCGCGTGCCTTGGCGTGTGGTGGGGTGGGGCGTCGTGCTGGCGTTCGCATTTGGGGGGATCGTCATCTATTCGCCCGGGCTGTTGTATGCCGTGCAGGATGCGATCCAGAAGCTCCTGGATTTCACGCTGGACGGCTCGAAGCTGGTGTTCGGCAATCTGGCGACCTACGCCGGCGCGCCGGTGGCCGATGCGCAGGGGCGGCCGCTGGGGATTGCGGACACGGGGGGAGTGGTCGCCTTCATCGTGTTGCCGACGATCATCTTCGTTTCGATGCTCACCGCGATCCTGTACCGGCTGCACGTGTTGGGGTGGATCGTGTCGGGCCTGGCGTGGGTGATGCGGCGAACGATGGGGACGTCCGGCGCTGAAACGCTCAGCACGGCCGCCAATATTTTCGTCGGGCAGACCGAAGCGCCGCTGATCGTCCGCCCGTTCCTGGAAACCGCCACGCGCAGCGAATTGATGGCCATCATGGTGGGCGGGTTCGCCAATATCGCATCGGGCGTGCTGGTGGTGTACACGCAGTTTCTCCAAGACTTTGTCCAAAATGCCGGCGGGCACCTGGCGGCGGCTTGTTTTGTGTCGGCGCCGGCGACGCTGATCGTCAGCAAGCTGATCGTGCCGGAAACCGAAACGCCCGCGACGGCCGACGCGCTGAAGCATGACGTGGAACAGATCGACGCCAACCTGATCGATGCGGCCACGCGCGGCACCAGCGAAGGGCTGCTGCTGGCGATCAACGTGGGGGCAATGCTGCTGGCGTTCACGGCGCTGGTGTCGCTCATCAACGCGGTGCTGGGCGGGGCCTTTGATTTGATCCATGTGCCGGGCGTCACGCTGCAGAGCGTGCTCGGATACATCTGCGCGCCGGTGGCCTGGCTCTGCGGGATTTCGTGGCAGGATTGCAACAAGGTGGGCGCGCTCCTGGGGATCAAAACGGTCTTGAATGAATTCGTGGCCTACAAGCAGATGAGCGATCTGTATCACGCCAATCTCAATTACCTCCAGCCGCGCAGCGGGCTGCTGGCGACCTATGCGTTGTGCGGTTTTGCCAACATCGCGAGCGTGGGGATCCAGATCGGGGGCATCAGCGTGATGGCGCCCGGACGGCGGCACGAACTCTCACGCCTGGGGTTCATGGCCATGCTCGGCGGGGCGATCGCGTCGTGCATCGGCGCGTGCGTGGTGGGCGTGCTCGTGTGAATGCCCCGGCCGATGAATTGCCGACGATTTACCCTCGCATCCGCATCGGCGATTCGCCTATCATCGGTCAGGGAATGCGTTCGGTGCGGAGATATCTTCACAGCCCCAATTGGCGGCGTCAGCATCGCTGGCGCACGGCGGTCTGGCAGGGTTTGGCGAGCGTCGGGCTCACGGGCATCCATTCGCTGCCGGTGAGCCGGCAGTGGGTGGAAATTCATCGCCGAAAGATGCCGATGCAGAACCTGGATCCGGCCTTCGAGCGGTTCCGGATCGTGCAGATTTCCGACCTTCACTACAGCCCGATGGTCTGGCGGCGCTATCTCGAGCAATTCGTCGGGTGGGTGAACGATTTTGAGCCCGACCTGGTCGTCGTGACGGGCGATCTGATCACCGGCGGCTATTTCTGGTCGGGCCGGGTCGCGCACATCCTGAAGCACCTGAAGGCAACCCACGGCGTCGTCTGCACGCTGGGGAACCACGATTATTCGATGTTCGGCAAGCGCATGCCCAAGCACGGGCTGAATCGGGCGGGCCACCTGGAAAAAGCGTTGGAAAGGGCGGGCCTCATCGTGCTGCGGAATGAGCCGATGCGCATCCATCACAACGGCAGCCAATCGCCGCTGACGATCGTGGGGCTGGATGACGAATGGTCGGGGAATATCGATCCGGAGAAAGGCTTCTCGGGCGTCTCCCCGGACGAAGCGGTGATCTGCCTGAACCACAACCCCGCGAACGCCGAAGAACTGCTGGCGTATCCGTGGCAATGGATGCTGAGCGGGCATACGCACGGTCGGCAATTGGCGGGGCGGCTGCGGCGGGAATACACGCACGGCTATTACGAAGTGCAGGGGCGACACCTGTACGTCAATCGCGGGCTCAGCTACGGGCAGCGCCGCAAACACTGGTGCCGGCCGGAAATTTCAATCTTCCGACTTCGCGTCGACACGCCGGAGCTGGAAGCGTCGCTGCACGAAACATTCCCGGCGCGTCGACCGCAATTCGCCGCCCCGGGCGGCCCGTCCACCGCTCCCTGATCGCCACTGCTCAGGCCAAGCCATCCAGCCAAGGGTGTTCCGGGTCATTCCGGAGGAAGGCGACCCGCAGCCACATTTTCTGATCCGCATCCATGCGATCCATCGCCACGCGGAAGTCGAGCGCGTCGGTGTCGAGCCGACGGTGCGCCTTGAAGAGCAAGCCGATGAGCGGGTGCAACACCGGGATGCCGTCGCCGGCGTGCAGGAGCCATTTGGAGAGGTTCATCCGCACGTCGAAATTGCGGCGATAGATCCAGTCGATGCCGTCGGACTCATGGAGGAAGAAGACGCACGATTGGCCGTACGGGCCGGTGGCGTGGAGCTCGTGGATCGGGAGCATGAGCATCTGGCGGCTGTCTTTCCAGGGAACGAGCCGGCCGTCCATGGCGGCGATCTTGAACTTCCAGCCCTGCAGGTAGTGCCGCAACTCAATCTGGTGATCGCGAAGCACCGCCACATGCACGGCCGGGTGCACGCGAGTGGAGCGGCCGAGCCACAGATCCAAGCCCCAGCCGCCGGCGATTCCCCACGGGCGACGAAAGCCGACCATCTCAGCGGCGACGGCGAGGGGTGGGGCGAAATCGGGCGTCATTCAGATTCAGCCGGCTTGGCGCGAGTATTAAGCGACATCAGCCCGGCGCTCGGTCGCCGATTCTACCGCTTGAGCGCTTGCCGATACCAGTCGCAGGTGGCGGCCAGTCCTGCATCGAAGGAGACAATCGGGCGGTAGCCGATCAATGCCTCGGCACGCTGCAAGCTCGCCAATGAATGCGAGACATCGCCCGCGCGTGACGGCGCGAAGACCGGCTTCAGATCCTCCCGGCCGAACTCCTTGAGCATCGCATGGGCAAGCTCCAGCACCGTGCGCCGTTCGCCGGCGGCGACATTGATGACTTCGCCGTTGAGGCGCTCGGGACGCGTGGCGGCCAGGAGATTGGCGTGGACGGCGTTGTGAACGAAGGTGAAGTCGCGGCTGGCGGAGCCGTCGCCGGTGATGCGCGGCGGCTGGCCGCCGAGGATCATCTTGCTGAATGCCGCGATCACGCCCGAGTACGGACTGTGCGGGTTCTGGCGGGGGCCGAAAATATTGAAGTACCGGAGCGAGATGGCGTCGATGTCGTAACAGGCGGCATAGGCGCGGATGTATTGCTCGCCCACGAGCTTGGCGGCGGCGTAGGGGCTCTTGGGGCGCTCGGCCATGGTCTCGACCTTGGGGAGCGCGGGGGAGTCGCCGTAGGCGCTGCTGGAGGCTGAGTAGATGACCCGGCAGACGCCGGCGGCGCGGGCGGCTTCGAGCAGGTTGATCGTGCCCGTGCCGTTGACGTCGTGATAGGCCTTCGGGTCGGTCACGCTCTGGGGCACCGATACCCGGGCCGCCAAATGGAAAACGATCCGGCAATCCGCCAAGGCGTCGGCGATGGCGGCTGGATCGAGCATCGAACCCTGCACGAACCGCACGCGATCGGCCGTTGGCAGATTCGCCGGATTGCCGGCACTTAAGTTGTCGAAGACGACGACGCGCGCGCCCAGCGACAGCAGCGCCTCAACGAGATGCGAGCCAATAAACCCCGCGCCGCCGGTGACGAGCACCTGCCGATCGCGCAGCGAATTGCCAATCAATGCATGCCAGTCGGTGTGAACCACGGCAGGAAAGCTACCCGGAGCGGACAAAAAGCGGAATGGCTCCGCCCCACGCGTCGGCGACGGATGCCGCATTTTTCCGCCGCAATTTTGGAGGGCCGGCGGTAAAACGGGTGCGTGAGGAAGCGGCGGCGAGCTGCTTCGGCTCTTTGACATGGTGGAGGTCGCGGGGGCTTGGTCGCTCGATTGCTTGTTCGGATGAGTGAAGACGTGGAAACGTGAAGCGGGGTACTGCGTATTGCGTACTGCGTAAGGCGTGCTGCGGTTGTGGGACTTCATTTCGCGGGGCGTAAGTGACGTGGCGGGCTGGGCAAGGGCCGTCGCACTGGCGCGTGGGTTTAATTGGCCGAACGCATGGCCGGGCCGGGGGTTGGGGGCCAAACGCCAAAACAAAATGGCAGGAACGGCCGGCGGGGGTTTTTGGCGACTTAGGGCCGTCAGAGTTTTTTGCGGTGCAGCAGGAGCGAATTGCCGAGGACGGTAACATCGCTCAGGGCCATGGCGGCGGCGCAGACGATGGGGCTGAGAAACCCGAAGGCGGCCAAGGGGATGGCGACCACGTTGTACACGAAGGCCAGGAACAGGTTCAGGCGGATGGTTCGCATGGTGGCGCGGGAGAGGCGGATCGCCTGGGGGACGGCTTGGAGGTCGCCGCGGACGAGGACGATGTCGCCGGTCTCTTTGGCGATGTCGGCGCCCGAGCCAATCGCGATGCCGAGGTCGGCCAGGGCGAGGGCGGGCGCGTCGTTGATGCCATCCCCGACCATGGCGACGGGCCCGTATTTTTTCTGCATGGCCTGGATGACCTGGGCTTTTCCGCCGGGTTTGACGCTGCTTTCGACATGGTCAATCCCCGCGAGTTGGGCGACGGCCTGGGCGGCGGCGGCGTGATCGCCGGTGAGGAGCATGATCTTGAGCTGCATGCCG
>JBQCCH010000678.1:0-6207 GCA_051962375.1 Tepidisphaeraceae bacterium | reverse complement strand
CGAATACCCCACATATTTTTTCTCCGCAGCCTTCCGCGGCGTCAGGGTTTGGCCAAAAACGCCTTGGCGGGCTCGGCGGCTGGGGGGTTGCGCGTGGAGGATGACCAATAGCCCGAAAGTACGGGCTGGCCGTTGTCATCGGTGAGGACCCAGAACTTCAGCTCGCCTCCCGCGGTGGGTCGTTTCCGGGCATCGGCGCCGGGATCGAGCGTCAGATCGAGCACCACGAACCCGCCAGAATCGGCGAGTGTGCCGTGCAGCGCGCCGCCGCCATTGAAAAAGCCGTCGTGTGCGCCGGGGGTGCTGGTGCCGGTGACGGTCGCTCCGTCGGCGTCGAGCTTCAGGTTGAGATTGACGGGCGGCTTCGAGCGCGGGCGAGGATCGGTCACGACGAACACCGCGCCGTCGCTCAGCGTTTTGGCGATCAGGTCATGCCGCGCCTTGGTGGCAGCGTCCGAGGCGACGCTCAGCTGGGCGGGCCCGCTCTGGTAGCCGCCGTAGATCGCGCCGCTCAGCTTGGGCGTCGTGCCGTCAAAGGTCAGGCTCAGCGTTGCCTTGCGGGAACTGCCCATCAGCGTGCTCATGCCGGGCTTGAGCTTTTGATGGCCCTCAAATTGCAGGATCGCCCCGAAGAGCGTTTCGGTGACTTTGCCGGGCGTATCAAATTGACCTTCGCCGAGGTGGGGCACGTCGATCGTTCCAGAAAGATTGAGGTTGCCGTCGGTTTTCAGGTCCATGGCCACGGGAACGGGCAGTTCGGGCTTTTGGTTGATCAGCATCGTGCCGACAAACCGCACGCCCGAGTTGAGCGATTACTGGATGAAGGCGTCGACGACTTTGCGTTTGGCCTGCAGATCATCCGCGGTGAGGCGTTGTTCGATCGCCAGCGTGCCGGGCATGTTCTGCAGGGTGCCTTGCAGCTGGTTCGATCCGCCGTCGGTGAACGCGCCGCCGTAGTTCTGGAGCAGGAGTACGGGCTTGCCTTGATCGAACGCGATGACCGCTTGCCCGTTAAAATCGGTGGGGCTGGGGTTGTCGTTGCGGGCGAGGTTGGCCACTTTGAAGGCCGGCTTGTCTTCGATGCGGAGCAGGCCCAGTGCCGCGTGCGTGGGCGTGGCGGTGGCCGGCGCGCCGGCGGGGCGGAAGTCGCCCTGCAAGACGCAGAATGCCCCGAAGCGATCGGCAAACGTCGCGATCGCGGTTTGGCGATCCTTCACGAGTTGCTGATAGGCGTCGGTGATCGCTTTCGTCGCGTCGGCGTCCGATTTCAACGTCAGCCCGTTGTCCCTCAATTCCAATGCGTCCGGCGCACCGGCGGCGGCGAAGGTAAAGGTGGCGGGGGTGCGATCCGCTTCACCCGGCGGGCCCTGCACTTGATCGAGCACCACCTGCAGCCGCGGCGGGTCGGCGTTCACCAGATTGGCACTCGCATGGCGGAGCAGCGGGGGATTGGATTCGGTCGTGGCCGTGCCTTGCCACTGATCGGGGCCGCCCGTCAGGCTCAGAGCGACGCGCGACAATTTCAGACTCGGATCGGCCGATTCCAGCACGAGCGCCGGCTCGCTCAACTTCGCACGCAGCGCCGCCAGGAGCGCGTCGCGCTGTTTCGCCATCGCCTGCTGTTTGGCGTGCTGCGCGTCGGCAATGGTTTGGCCTTGCAGTTTTTTCAGATGCAGGCTCGGGAATTCGCCGCCCGATTCGGGTGCCAGCGCCAGGGCCTGGGCGTCGACCTGGCATTTGAAGATTTGCGTTTGTCCGTCCGGCAGCACGAGCCGAAGTCGCCCGCCGTCCATGACCGCGTAGTCGGCCGTAACGGATTGCATCAGGTTGACGGTGACGACCGCTTTCTGGTCTTTGCCGAACTCGATGCCCATCATCGGCGCCTTGTCATCCGTGACCCACCAGGTGCCGACCAAAGGATCCGTCGAGGTGACGGCTTCCGTCGGCGCCGCCGGTACCGCCGCCGAGGCCGCATCCGCAGACTTCGTGTCCGACTTCCCACATCCAGCCGTCATCGCCAACCCCAACCCCAGCACGGCGACGAGTCCGACGTAACGCAAATTCCACATCACTGCTCTCCCTTGAAATGCCCAATCGAAACGAAATGAACGCGGTATGACAGTTCTACTTCACTCAGACCCCCGGACCCACCCTAAAGCGAGTGCCCGAATGGGTTTTTCGTGTTTTTTTTTGCGCAGGCCCCGATTGCGTCGGCAACTTTCCCGCGGCTGCGTGGTAATGCGGTGACCGGGCGGAGTGATTTCAGAACCAACGAAGGAGACGACATGGACAGAAAGCGACTGACAATCGGCGGGATGGCCTTGGCGCTATTGGCGGCGGGCGTGGCGAGCGCCCAGTCGGGGCCGACGGACTTGAAAGACGTGAAGACCGTTCGACTTTGGCCGGGCGATGCGCCGGCGACGCAGCCGGTGGATCAACCGGACGCCGGGGAGCGGATCAACCATCGGCCGTCGCCGGGACATCAGTGGCTTGGCGTGTCGCACATTGAGCATCCGTGGCTGGCAGTCATGTCTTCACTTTCGTCTGACAAGGTGCGGCCGGCCGTGATCATCTGTCCGGGGGGCGGGTATGCGTTCGAATCGATGTCGGCCGAGGGGTTTGACGTGGCTCAAAAGTTTGATGCCGAGGGCGTGGCCGCCTTCGTATTGAAATATCGATTGCCCCACGGTCAGGCGCCGGCGGCCGACGCCCTGCCCGCGCCGCAGCAGGATGTCTTGCGTGCGATTCAATTGGTGCGGTCGCGGGCGGCGGAATGGCACATCGACCCGAAGCGGATCGGCGTGGTCGGGTTTTCGGCTGGCGGACACGTGGCTGCCACGGCCGCCACGATGTATGCGGACGCCAAGCAGCTGCCCGTCCACGACGCGATCGCCGAGGTCTCGGCCCGGCCGGACTTTGCGGTGCTGATGTACCCGGTCATTTCGATGCGTCCGGGTGTCGGACATCGTGGCAGTCGTGACCGACTCATCGGAAAAGACGCGGATGCCGCGATCTCCGACCGGTTTTCCACCGAACTT
The DNA here is from genome assembly GCA_051962375.1 of Tepidisphaeraceae bacterium. Classification (GTDB taxonomy): domain Bacteria; phylum Planctomycetota; class Phycisphaerae; order Tepidisphaerales; family Tepidisphaeraceae; genus RYN-431. The sequence goes on along the minus strand of JBQCCH010000678.1, from coordinate 3,169 downwards.
CACGTGACGCCGCAGACGCCGCCGCTGTTCGTCGCGCAGGCGAAGGACGATCGGACGGTGCCCTATTGGAATGCGGAGCTGATCACGCAGGCGGCCGAGAAGGCGGGCGTGCCGCACAAGCTGGTGAGCTTTGACAAGGGGGGACACGGTTTTGGCTCGGGAGACAACGCGGAGACGAAGACCTGGTTCGCCAAGTGCATCGACTGGCTCCGTTCGCAAAACCTGCTGGAACCCGCAGGCCAGTAACGCGGAACTGCCGGAAAACGGCTGATTTCCGCCGCTTTTTTCGCGGGATTCTTTTAACATGAGCCCTCGATCGGTCCGCTCCTGGCGGGCGGGTCGAGGGCTCTTTGGCAATTGAAAATCGGCTCTGAGGGTGAGTTGTCGATGCCTCTGGCATGAGGCGAGGTTGCCGGCACCCGGCCGGTGTCGCCTGATCGCGTGAGATAAGTCGCTCGGCAGGCTGGGCAAGGGCCGTCGCACTGGCGCACGGTTTATTTTGGCCTAACGCTTGTGTCGGCCGGGAGATCGCGAAAGAACGCGAAAATGAAATGGCAGGAACGGCCGAACGCGCTTTTCGGCGACTTAGGCCGACGTTGGGAAAGGGGATCGCGACGGTTGCTTCAGGCGACCGATTCAGGCGGTCGGTTCTTTTTTGAACGAATTCTCGGTGCCCGCGAGCAGGCGGGCGATGTTTTTGCGGTGTTTGTAGATGATCAGGCTGCTCAGGGCAATGGCGAAAACGAGCAGCGGAAGCTGTCTGCCAAAGACCGGCCATGACAGCCACAGGCCCAGACCGACGTAAGCGACCGGAAACGCGATCGAGCCGGCGATCGACCCGAGGCTGACCGTGCGGGTGACGGCAAACACCGCCAGAAACACGCCGATGACGATCAGCCCGGCAAGCGTGTAAAATGGCCAAAGGCCAAGCGTTACGCCAATGCTCGTGGCAACGCCCTTACCCCCCTTGAAACGCAGGTAAATCGGGAACAGGTGACCCAGGCTGGCGGCCGCTCCGACGGTCATCCAGAGGGGGTAGGGCTTGTCTGACGCGGGCACGTGACGCAGGACGACGGCGGCCGCCACCATCGGGAGCAGGCCCTTCAGCAAATCGAGGGTGAAGACGATCGCAAAATAACGTCCCCCCAGCAGCCGACCGACGTTGGTCGCGCCGATGTTCCCGCTTCCGGCGGTTCGAGGATCGATCCCCTTGAGCCGACCGACGAGCAGGCCGAACGGAATCGCTCCGACGAAATACGCGACAGCCGCAAGCAGAGGCAGTTGAGCAGTGACCGACATCGGCAGCGTTGTAGCAAAACCACTCGGGCTTCAAAAGCGGCGGGGCGGATTATGTGCCCGAAGTCGGAGCGGGCGGCGGCTCATCGAAGTGAATGCCGTAGCGCCCCAGGAGTCGGACGGTGTTGTCGTGGTAAATTTTTTGCAGCACCTCGTCCGGCAACGCCAGCCCGCGGAGGGTGGGCTGATGATCGGCATCGACATCGGGGTCGTGAATGGGGCTCGGGCCGATATAGCCCGTCTCCCAGAGTTTGCGATGACACCAGAGGCGGCTGGCGAGAAAATCGAAATCGCGGGTGTCGCCGCTGACCTGGTCGCTGCCCCAGAGGAGGCGGTCGGCGTTTTTGATGATGAATTCCCGCATGGCGTCGCGGCGGGCGGAAACTTCGCGGACCATCCAGCGGGTAGCCGACAGATCGAGGTGCAGGTCGGGATAGGTGTCGAGCAGCGACTGCAGGCGGGGGAGATTTTCCGGATTCCCGCCCAGATGAGCGCCGATCCAGGCGTGGCCGCGCAGGGCTTCGAGCTGGCCGGTCCAGATCTCGTAATGCCGCTCGCGATCACCGAACTTTTCGCGGTCGGTGTACTTGTTCTGGTACCAGGTGTCGGGATCGCCGACGTGGGTCATGACGATCATGTTCCGGTCGACGGCTTCGCGAAGAATTTTTTGGATGCCCGGGTCTTCCAGCGAGTAGCCGCGGGCGGCCATCGTGCCGGGGGCCATGTGAAACTTCAAAATCCGGCTGCCCATGTTGTAAAAGGACTCAAGCCGGCGGAGCCAATCGTCGACCCAGTGCGGCCCGACATCGCCCCACTGAGGGATCGCGATGAAATGCACGCGTCCGGGGGGCAGCTCTCGCTGGATGGCGACGGCCTCTTCGAGCGGCGTCATCGTCACGAACGCGTCAATGCCGTACCAGGCGTTCACTTCCATCCACAACTTCAGATGCCGATGCGCGAACAGGTGGGTGTGGTAATCGATGACCCATCCCTTGACCTTCGGTCGAGGCAACGGCTGGCGAAAATCGAGACTGAGACGATTGTGCTCCGGCAACGCAACGGCAGTCATAGGAACGATGATATGCCAACATCCGCCGACTTTGAATGTGGGGGCCAATCGCGACCGAAGAACAAGGATGCACTGGGTGAATTAACCTTATTTCAGCCGGACCGGAGCAAGAATCCATCGCTATGGTTCAACAGGAAAAACCTAAAGGAGTCCTTGATGCGAAAAACGATGAATGCCGTAGTCGGAACGGGCGTGGTGACGGCCGCGATGCTGCTGGTGGGAAGCCGCGGAAATACGGCAGTGGCCCAGCCCGAGCCGCCTCCTCCGCCGGCTGTGGCGCCGTCGTCCACTGTTCAGACGGAATTCCGCTCCGGCACGGTCGATGTGCCGGAAACCAAAGGCACCGAAGCGACGAAGACCGTAACCGTCAGCTTCCAAGGCCGCAACGTGGTGTCGGCCGAGGTGTTGCTCAAAGGGTTCGATGTGAAATTTGTCGATGCCGAGCACGCGTTTCACGAGCAGAAGGTTCGCTTCGACAACCTGCGCATCAACGGCGAGTCGGTGACGTTCGACGCTCACCTGCTGGTTCGAGACAACACCGGAAATATGGACGACCCCTATGCCGGCACGGTGGATTACGTCGTGATCGCACGGACGCGTTAGGCTGGGCTATAGCGCGACGCGAAACATCGTAACGCGAGGAATTGTGCGAAAAATCGCCGGGCGGGTTAGCCGCGGATGATCCTGGTGAGCAGTTCCCGCATCGACGCGGGGCGGCCGACCAGCAGGAACCCGGCGCGGAAGACCCGCCCGGCGATCCACACGAGCACGATGGTCATCCCACAGCTGGAAATGATCGCCAAT
>JBQCCH010000677.1:0-2779 GCA_051962375.1 Tepidisphaeraceae bacterium | reverse complement strand
CGCCTGGCGCGGGGAGCAAGGTCGCCTCACTGCCGAGGCGCTGCGCCGAATCGTGCCCGACATCGCCGCCCGCACGGTCCATATCTGCGGCCCCGATGCGATGGCCGCCGACACCCGGGCCATCCTGGCTACCCTCGGCGTAGCGCCCGACCGGATCAAATTCGAATCCTTCACGCCCGCCGCCGGCTCCGGCCAGCCCGTGGTCGACATTCCGCCGGCCACCGGCGAGCCCGTCGCCGGCGCTACGCTCCGATTTGCCCGCAGTGGACGCGAAGTGGAGACCGATCCGGAAAAATCCGTGCTCGAACTCGCCGAAGACGCCGGCATCGACATCGCATACGACTGCCGCTCCGGCATCTGCGGCACCTGCAAGGTGCAGTTGCTGGCCGGCGAGGTTCGCATGGCCGCCCAGGACGCCCTGACTCAACAAGACCGCCAAAACCGCCTGATTCTCGCCTGCCAATCGCGTTGCCTAGGGGATGTCGCGGTCGACGTTTAATTGTCTGCGCCGGTGGTATTCAGGATTTGCCCTAAGCCCGCTACAATGCCGCGCTCTTATGGCGAATCTGTTAGCGAAAATTGAAGAAACGTCTGCCGTCGTTGGCGTCATCGGACTGGGATACGTCGGCTTGCCCTTGATGGCGGCTTTTCACAAGGCGGGGTTCAAGGTCATCGGTTTCGATGTCGATCCTGAAAAAATCGCGCTCCTGCACAAGGGAGAAAATTACCTCAAGCACCTGGGCGCGAACCTGGTCAAAGACATGCTCGGCGACCGCTTTGACGCCACCGCCGATTTCAAGCGGCTCGCCGAGGCCGACGCGATCATCGTCTGCGTGCCGACCCCGCTCGGTCACCACCTGGAACCCGACCTCAGCTACATCGAAAAAACCGCCGACGCGATCGCCGCCACCCTTCGGCCGGGCCAATTGATCGTCCTGGAGTCCACCACCTACCCGCGCACCACGCGTGAGGTGATGCTCCCGCGCTTTGAAAAGAAGGGCCTCACCTGCGGCAAGGAGATTTTCGTCGCCTTCAGCCCGGAGCGTGAAGACCCGGGCCGCAAAGATCACAACACGGTCACCATTCCGAAGCTCGTGGGCGGCATCGAGCCCGAGAGCGGCAAGCTGGCCACCGCGCTCTACAGCAAGGCCATCAAGCAGGTCATCACCGTCAGCAGCGCCGAAGTCGCCGAAGCCGCCAAGCTGCTGGAAAACATTTACCGTGCCGTCAACATCGCGCTGGTGAATGAAATGAAAGTCGTCCTCGACGCGATGGGCATCGATGTCTGGGAAGTCGTCGCCGCCGCCAAGACCAAGCCCTTCGGGTTCCAGGCGTTCTACCCCGGCCCCGGCCTGGGCGGACACTGCATTCCGATCGATCCCTTCTATCTCACCTGGAAGGCCCGCGAATACGGGCACGGCACACGCTTTATCGAACTCGCCGGCGAAATCAATCGCCGCATGCCCGACTACGTGGTCGAAAAAACCATGCACGCCCTCAACAAGCAGGGCAAAGCCATCAACGGCTCAAAAATCCTCGTCTTAGGCCTGGCCTACAAGCCCGATGTCGACGACGTCCGCGAGAGCCCCAGCTTTGAGTTGATCGAAAAGATGGAGCACTTCGGTGCCAAGGTCGACTACAACGACCCGCACGTGCCGCAAACCCACAAGATGCGGGAACACGATCTTCAGATGAAGAGCGTGCCGCTCACCGAGGCGACGCTCAGCGGATATGACTGCGTCGTCGTCGCCACGAATCATGCGGTCTACGACTGGGCGATGATCACGAAACACGCGAAGCTCATCGTCGATACGCGAAACGCCTGCGGAAAGCACCCGCACGTGGTGAAAGCCTGATCATGCAGACGCATTACGACGCATCCGAATTCGCCCGACTGCTGCAGACGCTGTGCGACCAGATCGCCGCGTTTGTTTCGATCGATCAGCCGTTCAATGTCGTGGGCATTCGCACCCGCGGCGAAACGCTGGTGGAGCGGATCGTTCCGATGCTTCGGCAGCGGGGCGCTAAAGAGATCGGCGTCGGCGCGCTCGACATCACGCTCTATCGCGATGACCTGTCCGAACTCGGCCCCAAGGCGATCGTCCGGCCGACACTGCTGCAGTTCGACATTGACCGGCGGCCGCTCATTCTCGTCGATGACGTGCTGTTCACCGGCCGAACCGTCCGCGCCGCGCTCAACGCCCTGGCGGATTTCGGCCGGCCGAGCGTCGTGCGGCTGGCGGTGCTGGTCGATCGCGGCGGACGCGAACTGCCCATCAAGGCCGACGCCGTCGCCCTGAAGATGGAACTTCCTCTGCAACAGCAAGTCAAAGTCAAAGTGACGCCGCGCGACGGCAGCGACGGCATCGACATCGAACCCCGTACCTGAACCGCATGCACGAAACGCGCTGGACCCGAAAGCATCTGCTGACCCTCGAAAGCCTGTCGGCCGACGAGATCACCTTCATTCTCGACACCGCGGAATCTTTCAAGGAAGTCTCCACCCGCAGCGTCAAAAAAGTGCCCGCGCGGCGCGGCAAAGTCGTCGTGAACGCGTTCTTTGAAGACAGCACGCGCACGCGCATGAGTTTTTCGCTCGCCGCCCAGCGGCTGAGCGCCGATGTGCTGGATTTCAGCGGCAGCGGCTCGAGCGTCAGCAAGGGTGAAACGCTCATCGACACCGCCCGCAACATCGAAGCGATGGGCATCGACACGATGGTCATCCGCCATGCCGCCGCCGGCGCCGCCGATGTGTTGGCGCGCACGCTGAATTGCTCAA
>JBQCCH010000676.1:0-8679 GCA_051962375.1 Tepidisphaeraceae bacterium | reverse complement strand
TGCGCCCTTCGATGGCGTCGGTGTAGGCCAGGAACGCGGACTTGGGCGAGCCGAGATCCGCGGGCGAGGTCGTGCTCGCAGCGGCCGTGACGAGCAGGGCGGCAAAGGCGCAGGGGAGGGGCATGGTCATCCTATTCCGGTGCGGCAGCGGCTGGCGCGATAAAAATCGACGGGCGGCCCGTTACGTGAGGGGCACGCGCTCGAACAGCACGCCTTCCGGACGCAGGCGAAGATAATACCCTTCGATGTCGACGAGTGACGTCCAATGGCGAATCGAGTAGGCGGCACGTGCCAGGTCGGCGATCTGCAGCTGCTCGACACTTTCCTGCCGGGCCTTCAGGCGGCTGGCGTAGAAGGCGCATCCTTCGTGCTGGATGAGAACGACCTTCGACAATGCGTGCGATTCGATGAGGAATTTGAGCTCATCGATGACGCCTTCTTCTTCGAGCCGCGCCTGGGCGTAACCGGCGAGGCACGCCGGACCGCCGGGCAGGGCGACGCGGTCGTAGCGCGGCAGGCTCAGGCCGTTCTGGACGAAGTCGTCAAAGTGTTCGCCGACGCGACCGTCCGAGCAATAGAGCGCGGCGGCATGGACACGGTCGGAGCAATACGGCAGGCGGGAGATGTAGCACATAGTTCAGTTTCGTCCTTGAGCGGGTTCCGTCGCAGGGGGAGTGATAAACGCCGGCGGGTGATCACGCAATGCATAAGCGCGCACGTTGAGTTCGCGCATGGCGTCCAACAGCGGCTGGTAGGGTTCGTAGCGGTTGGTGACGACGCCCTTGTTGGAGTCGCGATTCGACGGATCGGTTTTGAGGTTGGCCGGATCGTTGTCGATGTACTTGAACCAGTGCCAGCCGACGCAATTCGGATAGGCGAGCAAGTCGAGGGCGAAGTTCTGGTAGAACTTTCCGCGATCGGCCTGGGTTTTGACGAGCCAGCCGGCGCCGGAGCTGTTGGCCATGCCGCTGTCGTCACCCTTGGCGTACCACTCGGTGATCATGAACGGCTTTTTCGTGAGCTTCGACCATTTGTCGAGCCACGCCGGGTCGGGCGTCCAGGCGCCGTAGTAGTTGATCGACAGCACGTCGATGTAAGGGGCGGCCCCCAGCAAAATGCCGTCGAGCCGGGAGGAACTGTTGACCCAGCGAGAGCCCAGGTACAGGTGATTGGGGTCGGCGGCTTTGATGGCCTCGGAGGCGATGCGGTAATAGCGGTCGGCGACGAATTGGGCGAAGGCTTCGCGGTCTTCGTCGGTGATCGCGCGCGACGTCGCGCCCTGCCGGGCGGACCACCATTTGTCGGCGGCGATGCGGCCCGGCTCTTTGTCGGGCAGTTTCAGGTAGCGATCGAGCATCAGCCGATTCAGGGGCAGTTCGTTGTCGGAAAAGTGGCCGAGCAGATACGGATCATCGCGGGTGGCGGCCAGGAGGTCGGCGGCGCGTTTGCGGGCGAAGGGCTCGAACTGCGGATCGAAGACGAAGATGCAATCGCCCAGAAAACCGGTGTGGCCGGGCTGTTGGTAGGTGCCCTTGCGGGAGTGACCGTACTCGGTCATCAGGTTCAACTGCGTGGTGTAGGGCAGGCGGGCATCGGCAGCGTTGAAGGCTTTGAAATCGGACCAGCAGCCGAGCGTGTTGAAGCCGTTTTGCTTCAGCAGGGCGGCGGTGGCGCGGGCCCAGCCGGCGCGGTCACCGAACTTTTGCTTCAGCGCGGCTTGGCCCCCCTCGGTGTCATTGGTATCGACGGCGCATTGGCCGATGGAAAAGAATTCGTTGCCGGCGGGGTCGATGAACGTCCAGCGACCGTCGCGGGCGGTGACGCGGAAAAACCCGGGCGGGCCGAGCTTTCGATCGGCGCGTCCGCCGAAGGCGTCCAGCGGAATGTTCGGCTGGGCCGGGAGGGCGGCGGTATCCAGGATGCGGGTGGGCCGATCGGTCCACTGTTTTTCAGACCGCTTGTGCTTGGCGGGCACGGTGACGGTGGTCGTGGGGACTTGCGCGACGGCGAGCGACGCAAGGGCCCCGCCCAGCGCCGCGGCAAGGGCGGCGCGGTGGCAGCCGCGGATGATCCGGGTGACGTTCATGGGATGCTCCGGCGGACGACGATCATGCCGGCGCGCGGCGTAAAAAACGCCGCCGCGCGCCGGAAACGAGGGCGAGCGGATCAGCCCATGTGCTTGATCATTTCGTCGGCGAACTGGCTGCACTTGACCTTGGTGGCGCCTTCCATCTGGCGGGCAAAATCGTACGTGACGGTCTTGGCGGCGATGGCGTCGTTCAGGCCCTTGAGGATGAGGTCGGCGGCCTCGTTCCAGCCGAGGTGCTGGAGCATCATCACGCCGCTGAGGATGACCGAGCCGGGGTTGACCATGTCCTGGTCGGCGTACTTGGGCGCGGTGCCGTGCGTGGCTTCGAAGATGGCGTGGCCGGTGACGTAGTTGATGTTGGCGCCCGGCGCGATCCCGATGCCGCCGACCTGGGCGGCCAGGGCGTCGCTGAGGTAGTCGCCGTTGAGATTGAGCGTGGCGATCACGTCAAAATCTTCCGGGCGGGTGAGCACCTGCTGCAGGGTGATGTCGGCGATGGCGTCCTTGATGACGATGCCGGCGCCGGGCTTGCCGTCGGGGATCTTGCACCACGGGCCGCCGTCGATTTCGACCGCGCCGAAGGCCTCTTTCGCGAGCTCGTAGCCCCAGTCACGGAACGCGCCTTCGGTGAACTTCATGATGTTGCCCTTGTGCACAAGCGTGACGGACTTGCGCTTGTGCTCGATGGCGTATTCGATGGCGGAGTAGACCAGGCGCTGCGTGCCGATCTTGCTGACGGGCTTGATGCCGATGCCGACTTCGACGGGCAGATCCTTGGACCCGCCGGGCATGGCGGCCTTGGCGAATTCGGTGGTCTTTTCGCTCGTGCCGAAGCGAATTTTGGCGAAGCCCTTGGGATCGGACTGCTTCAGGAAATCGAGGACGGCGTTGGCTTCTTTCGTGCCGGCGGCGTATTCGATGCCGGCATAGATGTCTTCGGTGTTTTCACGGAAGATGACCATGTCGACCTTTTCCGGGTGCTTCACGGGGGAGGGAACGCCCTTGAAGTATTGGACCGGACGCAGGCAGACATAGAGATCGAGCAGCTGGCGCAGGGCGACGTTCAGCGACCGAATGCCGCCACCGACGGGCGTGGTGAGCGGGCCCTTGATGCCGACGGTGTATTTCTTGAAGGCGTCGACGGTTTCGTCGGGCAGCCAGTTCTTGGTCTGGTTGAAGGCTTTCTCGCCGGCGAGGACTTCTTTCCAGACGATTTTCTTGGAACCCTTGTAGGCTTTTTCGACGGCCGCATCGAAGACGCGGACGCTGGCGCGCCAGATGTCGCGTCCCGTGCCGTCGCCTTCGATGAAGGGGATGATCGGGTCATTCGGGACATTCAGCTTGCCGTTCGACATCGAGATGAGATTGCCAGCCATGATGAGGGGTGCTCCGTAAAAACGTCTGTTTCCAAAATCCGCGAGTCCCGGATTATGAACATTGGAGAGTAAAGCTCAACCGCTGGGGGAGGCCCGGCGGCGCTGTGCGAGCGCGGGGGCCGCATTTTACCGCCGACGGCGGGGGATGGGGGCGGTAGAATTGCGGGGGCGGGTGGGGCTGGCGGGTCGGTCTTGTGCGTGGGTTTGGGGGTGTTGGGCCAGGCGATCGGTTGCGATAAGTGACGCGGCAAGCTGGGCAAGGGCCGTCGCACTGGCGCGCGGATTTGGCGGAAGTGCTAGCGCAGGCCGGGCCGGGAGTTGGGCCGGAAAAGGGGTCGAAAATGAAAACAAAAATGGCAGGAACGGCCCGAAGGCGATTTTGGCGACTTACGCCAATGCTGCGGCGACTTGAGGATTGCCGTTCCCTGCGGCAGCTTGACACACGATGACCGGATTCCTTATGGTCGTCGATTCGTTTCGCCCTGAACCTTCATGGCGATGAAACGTATAAAAAAATATCTCGAAGGAGTTTGTGATGGCAGCCTTGAAAGTGGGCATTAACGGTTTCGGTCGGATCGGTCGGATGGTGTTCCAGGCGATCTGCGACAAGGGTTTGCTGGGCAAAGAGATCGACGTGGTCGCGGTGGTGGACATCAGCACGGACGCCGACTACTTCGCCTATCAGATGAAATATGACAGCGTGCATGGGAAGTTCAAGCACGAGGTCAAGACCGAAAAGAGCAAGGCCGACGCCGCCGAGGCGGACGTGCTGATCGTGAACGGTCACAAGATCAAGTGCGTGATGGCGACCCGCGAGCCGAAAGACCTGCCGTGGAAGGCGCTGGGCGTGGATTACGTGATCGAATCGACCGGCCTGTTCGTGGAAGACGTCAAGGCGAAAGGTCACCTGGATGCGGGCGCGAAGAAAGTGATCATTTCGGCGCCGGCGAAGGGGGACATCAAGACGCTGGTGATCGGCGTGAACCACGAAGAATATGACCCGGCGAAGCACAACATCGTCAGCAACGCCAGCTGCACGACCAACTGCCTGGCGCCGCTGGTGCACGTGCTGCTGAAAGAAGGGGTCGGCATTGAGACCGGCCTGATGACGACGATCCACAGCTACACCGCGACCCAGAAAACGGTCGACGGCCCGAGCAAGAAGGACTGGCGCGGCGGTCGGGCGGCGGCGATCAACATCATCCCGAGCACCACGGGCGCGGCCAAGGCGGTCGGCGAAGTGTTGCCGGCGACCAAGGGCAAGCTGACGGGCATGAGCTTCCGTGTGCCGACCCCGGACGTTTCGGTCGTCGACCTGACGTTCCGTGCGAACCGCGACACGAGCATCGAAGAAATCGACAGCCTGCTGAAAAAGGCTTCGACCAGCTACCTGAAGGACATCCTGGGCGTGACGGATGAGGAAGTGGTCAGCACCGACTTCATCCACGACAACCGCAGCAGCATCTACGACAGCCTGGCGACGCTGCAGAACAACCTGAAGGGCGAAAAGCGGTTCTTCAAGGTCGTCAGCTGGTACGACAACGAATGGGGCTACAGCAACCGCGTGGTCGACCTCGTGACGTACATGGGCAAGAAAGACGCGAAGTAATTTCGCAACGAGCGATCGGATAACGACGCTCGCGCAAGGAAAAAAAGCGAAGCCCAGGCTGGCAGCAGCCTGGGCTTCGTCACGGGCGGACGGGGGAATCGCGGCGGTTAGTGGCGGCGGCTCCAGAGGACCGGATTGCGGGGGCTGGCCATCGTTTCACCGACGGAGATGCCGGGGCACCACTTGGCGGCGTCGCTCTCCTGGTTCTTGTTTTTCGGGGGCGCCATTTTCATGTCCTGGTCCATATAAATCACCGTGTGGACCTTCCGCGGATAATCGAGCGTGTTCGGCCCGGCGCGGTGGAGCGTCCATCCGAGGTGGAAGCTGACATCGCCGAGCGCGTAAGGCTCGAACACTTCGAGCACGCCTTCGGATCGGATCATTTCCCGGATTTGGCGTTCGCTTTCGTCGCTGATCTCTAGGTCGCGCCCCATGTTTTTCAGGTGGCTGCCCTTGCCGAAGCAGAGGGGGCCGTTCTCCAGAGGAACGGCGTGCAGGGGAATCCAGGCCGTCACGCTTTTGGCGCTGGACATCGGCCAATACTGCTGATCGACATGCCAGGGCGTGAATCCGCCGCCGGCTTCTTTGTAGAGGGCTTGGTCGTGATACATGCGAACCCCATCGACGTCCAGCAGTTCAGCGGCAATGCGGGCGAGGCGCTGGGCGAAGCTGAAGGCGCGGACGGCGTCGCTCTGCTCCCAGAGGTTGCCCACCTGGATAAAGGCTTTTCCGTAGGTGTCGCGCTGTTCGAGCGGCTCGGCAGGGGCGCTGGCGAGCGTAAGGCGCGTGATTTCCGCGCCATAGTCCTCAAGCACGTCGGCGGTGAGCACATTGCTGAGCTTGATGAAGCCCGCCTCGCGGAACTGCGTCCGCTGTGCGTCGCTCAGTGGGTACGGCTCAGCCAGCCGTGGGTCTTCGGTAACGATCGTGGACATTCATCCTCCGCAATATGGGAAAAAACCAGGGCATTCCCGGTCGGTCTGAAAAAGGTAAGGTGACTCGCTATTGCTAGCTGCGCGTCGCTTGACCAAATACGATACGATTTTGATCGATCGGCTGATGTGCATCCGGGAGCGTGAATGCGACCCAACCTTGAAAGAATCGAGCCGTCGAAGGGCCTGAGCTTTGCCGCGTTTCACCGTTTCTCGCAGGGATGCCCCTTCGAATGGCACCACCACCCGGAAAGCGAATTGACGCTCATTGAGGAAGGCTCCGGACGTCGGTTCATCGGCGACCATGTCGCTGAGTACGCGGACGGCGACCTCGTGCTGATCGGGCCCTGGCTGCCGCACACGTGGTCGACCGATGGTCCGACGCCTCAGCGGGCCAGCTGGGTGCAGTTCGCCGAAAGCTGGATGCTCCCGATCGCCGGCGCGGCAGCGGAATTCGCACCGGTGGCCAGGCTACTGGCGCGATCCCGCCGGGGTCTTTTTTTCCAGTCGCCGCCGCGCGAGGTCGTCAAGCTGCTGCCGACGATCGCCAGGCAACCCAAAACCGCCGCCGACGCGGCCGGTCGATCCATCGTGCTGCTTCGGATCCTGAATGAACTGGCGCATGCCGCACGCGTCGTGCCGCTGGCGAGCGCCGCCTACGCCGCCGACCCACCGCCGGCCGATCCTCGCATCTCCCGGGCCATGCGGTATGCCGCCGACCACTTCACGGACAAAATTTCGCAATCCCACGCGGCCCAGTTGGCCCACCTCACCCCCGAGGCGTTCAGCCGGCTGTTTCATCGGCACACGGGGCGCACGTTTCAGCGGCATGTGCATGACCTGCGCGTCGGCCGGGCGTGTCGGTTGCTGCAGGACCTGGATCGATCCATCACCGAAATCTGCTTCGCGGCCGGCTTCGGGAACGTGGCGAACTTCAACCGCGTTTTTCTGCGACTTAAAGGCTTAACGCCGCGTGACTTCCGGCGAAAATTTACCCAGCCGGCGCCCGCCGCGGGAATTCCCTACAGGAATCGAAAGATTGCCTAAAAATTGGGACGTCGCCTCGGATTGAACCGTGCGGCGTTTTATCCTACCATCTAACGCGCTCGCCCGGGGCTACCGTTACCCCGAGTGGAGCGACCCGGTTAACCGACCGATAAGGAAATTGGAGCACACACCCATGCCAGTTGCGGAAGCCTCGGCAGCCCCTTCGAAATCAGTATCCACGGACGGCCACGTAGAACGCCAGCGGCTTCGCACGATGCTGCTTATTCGCCGATTTGAAGAAAAAACCTACCAGGAATACACCAAGCCCGGCCAAAAGATTGGCGGGTTTTGTCATTTATATTCGGGACAGGAAGCCATCTCAGTCGGATTGGCGGCTCTGTTCGATAAGAACCGCGACTACCTGATCAACGGGTACCGCTGCCATGGGCATAGCCTGGCGTTGGGAATGGATCCGCGGGCGGCGTTCGCGGAACTCTTCGGCAAGGCGACCGGCTGCTCCAAGGGCAAGGGCGGCTCGATGCATTTCTTCGACGCCAAAGTGGGCAACATGGGCGGGCACGGGATCGTCGGCGGGCATCTGCCGGTGGCGATCGGCTTTGCGTTTGCTCAAAAATATAAAAAGACCGGCGGCTTTACCGTATGCCTATTTGGCGACGGCGCGATCAACCAGGGCACGCACAATGAGGCGCTGAACCTTGCGTCGCTTTGGAAGCTTCCGGTGATCTTCATGATTGAAAACAACGGCGTGGCGATGGGCACTGAAGTCCATCGCCATTCTGCTGAAACGGACCTCTCCAAGCGCGGACACGGCTACAACATGCCGACCGCGAACGTCGACGCGAATGACCTCGATACGTTCGTCGCCGAAGTCGGCAAGGCGGTCGATCGGGCTCGCAAGGGTGAAGGCCCGAGCTATTTCAGCGCCAATACCTTCCGCTTTCGCGGCCATTCGATGAGCGATTCGATGGCGACCTACCGCACCAAAGAGCAGCAGGAGGCCGCCAAGCTGCGCGACCCGATCGCTCTTTACGCAGATCGGCTGATGAAAAAGGGCCTGATCCATAACGAGCAATACGAGGCGATGCAGGAAGAAGTCGCCAATGTGATCGACAAAGCCGTGCAGCAAGCCGATGCGGATCCGAATCCGCCGCTTGAAGACCGCTTCAATGACATTCTGGCGGAACAGTATCCGTATCAGCCGGAATAAGGCCTTTGCGATTGCCGGTCACGATTTGCGATTGAGTCGCCGATCGGCAGCAGCGTCAACGAACTTTTCAATCGCAGTCTGCAACTGAAACCCCGCAAATGGCAGTCATCGAATTCCGTGAAGCTCTGCGTGCCGCGATGTCCGAAGAGATGGAGCGCGACGAAAACGTGTTCCTGTGCGGCGAAGAAGTCGCCCAGTACCAGGGGGCCTATAAAGTCTCCAAAGGCATGCTCGAAAAATTCGGGCCCGACCGCGTGCTGGATACGCCCATCAGCGAAGCCGCGTTCAGCGGCATCGGCATCGGCGCGGCCATGGTGGGCCTCCGGCCGATCGTGGAATTCATGAGCTGGTCGTTCACGCTGGTCTGTCTCGACCAGATCGTCAACAACGCCGCCAATGTCCGCTACATGTCCGGCGGCCAATGCAAAGTGCCGGTGGTGTTCCGCGGCGGCAACGGC
>JBQCCH010000675.1:0-2904 GCA_051962375.1 Tepidisphaeraceae bacterium | reverse complement strand
GTGGTCTTTTCAATCTGCATGCGAATCTGGTCCGCACGGGCGGCGATTTCTTTCTTCGTGCCCGCGCCTTCGACGACCAGCGTGTTGTCCTTGTCGATCACCACGCGCTTGGCCCGGCCGAGCTGGTCGACTTCCAGGTTCTCCAGCTTCAGGCCCAGGTCTTCGGACACAAAGGTGCCGCCGGTGACCACCGCCAGGTCGCCCATCATCGCCTTGCGACGATCACCGAAGCCCGGCGCCTTCACGGCCGCGATCTTCAGGATGCCCCGCAGCTTGTTCACCACCAGGGCCGCCAACGCTTCGGATTCCACGTCTTCGGCGACGATCAACAGCGGCTTGCTGCTGGCGACAACCTTGTTCAGCAGCGGCAGCAATTCGGCCAGGTTGCTGATCTTCTTTTCGTGCAGAAGGATGTAGGCGTCTTCCAGCACGCACTCGAGCGTCGTCGGGTTCGTGAGGAAGTAGGGGCTCAGGTAGCCCTTATCGAACTGCATGCCTTCGGTGTATTCCAGCGCCGACTCCGTGCCTTTGCCTTCATCGACGGTGATGACGCCTTCCTTGCCGACCTTCTCAAACGCGTCGGCCATCAGGCCGCCGATCACTTCGTCGCCGTTGGCGCTGATGGTGGCGACTTTCTTGATGTCCTCATGCCCTTTGACGGGCTTGGCCAGCTTGGCGATCGCTTCGGCGGCGACTTCCGACGCCTTCAGCACGCCGCGCTGCACCGTCACCGGATTCAGCGCGCCGCTGGTGACGTACTTGAGCCCTTCCAGGTAGATCGCTTCAGCCAGGACGACGCTGGTCGTCGTGCCGTCGCCGGCCTTGTCGCCGGTCTTGCTGGCGACGGTGTTCACCAGTTTCGCGCCCATGTTCTCGAACGGCTGGGGCAGCTCCACTTCCTTGCTGACCGAGACGCCGTCCTTCGTGATGCGCGGCGATCCGAACGACTTGTGCAGGATCACGTTCCGACCCCGCGGCCCGAGCGTCGCCTTGACGGCGCGGGCCAGTTGCGACAACCCCGCGGCGATTTCCTGCCGGGCGTCGTTCTCGAATTTCATTTGCTTAGCAGCCATTTTTGAACTCCAGTCAATAGTCGATGATTGAGAGTCGATAGTGAAACACAGCCGACGTCGATCGCGCTTCGGCAACGATCGGCCATCGACTATTGACTCTCGACTTACTCCGCAACGCCCAACAGGTCGCTTTCCTTCACGATGACGAGCTTCTCGCCATCCACTTCCACTTCCGTGCCCGACCATTTGCCGTAATACACTTCGTCGCCCACCTTGACGCTCAGCGGCGACACCTTGCCGTTGTCGGCGGTCTTGCCGGCGCCGGCGGCGATGATCTTGCCGCGCGTCGGCTTTTCCTTGGCCGAGTCCGGCAGAATGATCCCGCTGGCCGTCTTTTCATCGGCAACGGCGGGCTTGACAACAACGCGATCGTGAAGGGGTTTCAGTTTCATGTTTCTTCTCTCGTAGGGTGCGATTCATCGCACCGTTTCCTTGTCTTCCCGAAAAATGTTGCG
Organism: Tepidisphaeraceae bacterium; assembly: GCA_051962375.1. Lineage (GTDB taxonomy): Bacteria > Planctomycetota > Phycisphaerae > Tepidisphaerales > Tepidisphaeraceae > RYN-431. The sequence continues at coordinate 1,376 of JBQCCH010000675.1, read as the reverse complement.
ATGAATCGCAACCTACAAATTCAACTCATCTGCCGGCACTTAAACCGGTCGCGAATCTGCCGGCTGAAAAACTTCCCGGCCGAGCCCGCATGCATCAGGCCTTCGACGGTGCTGAACGGCACATTGAAGTACCGATACACGTGCCCGTTCTTGAACTCGACCTCGAGCGCCCGCCTCCCGCCGTCATAGCCGACGCTGGCCAGCACTGAAGATTCGATCCATTGGCGTTGCACGACCGCCTTTGCCTTTCGGTTTCGACCCCAGCTTCTTGAGCTCCCGAACCTATTCCTTCGGGAATTCTGGCTGCTCGTACGGCCCGGCTTCGATCTCAAAATCAGGTCCCGGCTGAACCTGTGCCAGCACGGTCCGCCCATCTTTCTTATTCGCCCACAAGAAAAAAGAGGGGAAATCACGACGAACCGACTTCTCGATATCCACGAGACGCGCATCTATTGCCGCTTTCGCCTCGTCGAGTGATCGATAATCGGATAGGCCGATGAACGTCCTCACCGCGAATGCGTCCGGTGCGAATTGAGTGATCACATAGCCGCGGTACGGAATTTGGCGCATCTTTTACTCTCTTCGAATCGAGGGAAATTCAACCTGCACTTTATGGCGCGATAGGATCGTTCGAGGTGAAAACTTCACCAGTGACTGATTGGTACTCGCCTTGTGACAAATGATTCAATTTCCGACCGTCTCTCAGCTGAAGCCACTGCCGACCGGGCAGTTCGGTCTCCACTCCGCCATAACCATGCATCACCGCAAATTCAGTGTATTCGTCTACTCTTACATTTTCGCCAGAAGCGTTCTTTGCGATGAACGATTTGGTTATTCGAGTTCTGGTCATGGTTCTTTAACCGTTCTTACATCATGTCATCCATCCCATGATCGTGATCATGGTCGTGGCCGCCGCCCTTCTTCTTTGGGGCTTCGACGACGATGCAGTCGGTCGTCAGCAGCAGGATCGCGACTTCGCTGGCGTTCTGCAGGGCGGTGCGTTCGACCTTGGTCGGGGTGATGACGCCGGCCTTGAACATGTCGGTGAACTCGGCGGTCAGGGCGTTGTACCCTTCGGTGTCCTTGGCTTCGAGCACCCGGCGGACGACCACCGCGCCGCTCTGGCCGGCGTTCTCGGCGATCTGCTTCAAGGGGGCCATCAGCGCCTGGCGAACGATCTTGGCTCCGGCCGCTTCGTCGCCGGTGAGATTCAGGTTGCCGTTGCAGACCTTCGTGGCGCGGATCATCGCCACGCCGCCGCCGGCGACAACGCCTTCCTCGACGGCCGCGCGGGTCGCCTGCAGGGCGTCCTCGATGCGGGCCTTCTTCTCTTTCATTTCCGTTTCGGTCGCGGCACCGACATTCACCTGCGCCAC
>JBQCCH010000674.1:0-7678 GCA_051962375.1 Tepidisphaeraceae bacterium | reverse complement strand
AGTGTTCGGCGAAATCCGCCCGGCCACCAGCATCCTGGAAGTGCCGCGGCTGATCGATAAGCCCGCGCTGATCGAAATCGAAGCCGACGCGATCGTCGGCTAAACCCGCGCGGCTGCGTCGGATTTCGCTGCGCCGGAATTAGCTGCGCCGGATTCGGGTGCGCCGGATTTGGGATCGACTTTCGGCAGCGTGATGTGGAACGTCGTTCCCCGGCCCAGTTCGCTCGTGACTTCGATCTGCCCGTGATGGGCGTCGATAATTTCGCGGCAAATCGACAGCCCCAGCCCCGTGCCGCGCGATTCGCCGCGGCGAGCGGTGCCTTTGGTGGTGAAAAACGGCTCGAAGATCTTGTCCAGGTGCTTCGGTGCGATGCCCGGCCCGGTGTCGATGACGCTCAGCCGGACGCAAGCCCCGTCGTCGGGGGCGGCCGCCTTGATCGTGATCGAACCCGCCTTGCCGATCATCGCCTGGCGGGCGTTGATCAACAGGTTCAGCAGCACCTGCTCCAGTTGCACCATGTCGCCGACGACGTGAAGCTCCGGCTGCACCTGCACGCGGACCGCGATGCCGTCTTTGCTCGGGTCGCGCGCCAGCACCAGCAGCGTTTCGTCGACCAGAGTCTGCACCGACACCAGCCCGTGATCCGATTCCCCACGCGCCAGCCCCAGCATCGACGTGCAGATGCGGCCGGCCTTCGTGGCGCCGAGATAACTCTTGTTCAGCGCCTTCTTGATCAGCTCGTGGTCCGGCTTTTCGCTGGTGGCTGACTGCAATGCGTATTGGGAATAGCTGATGACCGGCGTCAGGATGTTGTTGAACTCATGGGCGATCACCGCGGCGATCGTGCCGATCGTCGCCAGCCGCTGCGTTTGCGTGAGCTGTTCCCGCAGAAACGCAATCTGCTCCTGCGCGTCGCGCAAGCGCTGTGCCACCGACTCTTCCAACGCCTCGCCGGCGGATTCGACTTCATTCACCGTTTGAGCCATATCGACCAAGTCACGATCAAAAGATGAAACCGCCCGCCAGATTCCGACATCACGGCTGCGACGCCGGCGCGGTGGCGGCCTGCTTCTTCACCAGCTTCGCCACCTCCGGCGGAAGGGTGAACCGGGCATCCGCCAGCGTCGGATTCAACTGGACGTCCGTCAATTTCAAAATCACCGTGCCGGGGCCGACGGTTTGTGTCGTGGTGTACGGGATCGTCAGGCCGTCCAGCGTCCGGTAATCGGAAAAATTGCTCGTGGTATCGAGCAGTCCCATCTCAGTCATGACCTGCATCTGGGTGCGCCAGGTCATGTAGTTCGATTGATCGATCCAATGCGTTTCATCGCGCCCGGTCGGCGTCTTGCCGACGAGTTTCCAGGTCGCGTGGCCGTTGACGGTTTCTTCGTCGACCACGTGCAGCTCGTGCAATTGCTCCAGCGGCGCGAACTGCTGCTTCATGTCCAGGTCGCGCAGCAAATCTTCCTTCTCCGGCCCCGTGATGAGCCGGGCGCCCATGACATCGCTGACCTGATACACCACATCGCCCAGCCAGCCCGAGGTGATCGTGCCGATCCCCGGAATGTCGGCCGACATCACGGCGCGGTCCGGCTTTTTGATCAACGTGAACTTGCCGCTGACGTTTTGCTGAGGCATCGTCATCGTGCCCGACACCTCGATCGACTTAATCGAAGCCAGCCGCTCTTTCCCGCCCGCGGCTTCGGTCGATTTTTCGATGATGACCGCGACCGACGGCGCATTGACGGGCGCTGTCGTCGGCATCGACGTTGGCCCCGTCGCGGGCAGGGTCGTCAACGCGTCGCCCCGCGCCATCGCGGCCGCCGCCAAGCACCCCGCAACCGCCAACATCGCACGCGTCACTGCGCCGCGTCGGCCCTGAACCTTCGATAAAACCATCTGCGTCACTTTTGTTTCTCCGCTTGCGAGGTCATCCACTTCGTCGCGGCGGCGACGACCGGATCAGGCTCATTGTAGGGGGGCGGAAAAGGAACGACCTGATCCGGCGTTACGCCTTGGCCTTCCAGGGGCTTGCCGCCCGTACTGACGTAATTGGCGACGGCGTATTGAAAGGTCATCCCGTTCGGCAATTTCTCCACGAAGCTCGGCAGCGCCATGCCCGCCGACCGTTCGCCGAAAATCCGCGCCCGCCCCAGGTCTTTCAGCCCGCCCGCCAGGATTTCCGCCGTCGAACCGCTCCATTCATCGATCAAAATCGCCAGCGGCTTCGTATACGGGTCGGCCTGCGGATTCAGGACGAAATTCAGCGGGCCGTCGCGCTGGATCATGGTGCCAAGTTTCAGGTTCGGCTCGCTGACGAACGCATTCCCCATGCCGATTGCCATCACCCCCAGGCCGCCCGGATTGTGGCGCAGATCGAGGATGAATCCTTTCGCGTCGCGAGAGGCCTCAATCGCTTCACGAAACGCGGGCATCACCTTGGCCGGGTCGATGAAGATGCTGAGATAGAAGTAGCCGACATGGTCCGGGAGCATCCGGAACGTATACCGCAACGGCAACGGCGGCAGGCTGCCGAACGTGACCGTTTCCGTCGGCGCATCCTTCGCCAGCGGCGGCACGAATTCGCTGCGGCTGGTGGGGTGAGGGTGATCCTCATCCAGCACGGCAAAATGCGACAGCTTCAATCGCCCGACCAAATCCGCCAGGATGCGCTGGGCCTCTTCGTCGCTTTGCACCTGCTGCATGCGCGGGCGCAGCTCCGCGCGGACGGCGTCCCAGTCGATGCCGTTGAATTTCGGGTCGTAAAACTTGTCGTGGATCGTCTGCCACACGTAATCAAACGATCGCACGTGCTCGGCCCGCCGGGCGTCGGTCAGCGCCGCGCCGGCCTGAACGGCCGCGAGGCAGAGGATCAATGACGCCATCCGGACGCAAGCTCTCATCCCCGGTATACTGACGCCATGCGCGTGATCGTCAACGGCCAAGCCCGCGAAGTCGATGCAGGAACCACCGTCGAAGCCCTCGTCAGCCAGGGCGGGCTCTCGCCCCAAAAGGTCGCCGTCGAGCTCAATCGCAGGCTTCTGAAAACCGAAAAATACCCCACCCCCCTGCAGGATGGGGACGAAATCGAAATCGTCACCTTCGTCGGCGGCGGCTAGGGCAGCCCTCCCGATTGATCCAATCGGACGATTCGATGGTAAAAAACGTAATTCCCAAAGAATTCGACGCAAATTACCATTTAATTCCCGCAGCCATGCGGTAGACTCCTGCGCTCTACGCGGAGGAGTTCCTTTGAAACGGCATCAGGCGGTACGGGCGGCGGCGTTGTCGGCGATGATTTGCGGGGGCCTGCAGCAGGCGGCCTGGGCGCAGCTTCGGGCGTTTGGCGAGGCGGAAGGATTCGGCGCTACCGTCACCGGCGGGCGGGCGGCCACCACCGTTTACCACGTCACCAATCTCAATGATTCCGGCGCCGGCTCGTTCCGCGATGCCGTCTCCGGGTCCAACCGCATCATCGTGTTCGACGTCGGCGGCGTCATTAACCTGAAATCCGCCGTCTCCTGCAAATCCAATCTCACGATCGCCGGCCAAACCGCGCCGGGCGGGGGCATCAGCCTCAATGGCGCGGAAGTCTCCTTCTCCAGCCAATCCAACATTATCTGCCGCTACCTGCACTTCCGCCCGGGCGACGGATCGTCCGGCTCCGACGCGGGCGTGGCCCTTTACAATTCCCGCAACGTCATCCTCGATCACTCGTCGATCGAATTCGCGAAATATGACAACATCGATGCCGTCACCGACAACGGCAACGATCCGAACATCACCGTCCAAAGCTCGATCATCGCCGACCCGATCAGCAACGGCAGCAGCAATACCGGGCAAGGCTTCGGCGCTCACCTGGAAGCGGTCGGCGGCCATATGACGCTGGTCAACAACCTCTGGGCGAACAGTCACAATCGCAACCCGCTCGCCAAGGTGAACGATCAATTCGTCAACAACATCGACTACAACAACGAAGCCAGCTACACCACCCACACCAGCACGCCGTTCTCGCACGATCTGGTCAACAATGCCTTCATCTATGGCCCCGCGACCGGTGGCAACACGTTTTACCAGCTCTCCGGTGGTGACAAGTTTTACGCCAACGGCAACGTGCAGGACGCCAACCTCGACGGCCTGCTGAACGGGTCGGCCATCGATCCGGTCACCGCATCCGGCACGGGCACGAGCAAAAGCAGCCCGAATTTCAGCACCACCGCCGGCTTGCCCACCCTCAGCGTCGCGGCCGCCTACGCCTACGTGCTGGCCCACGCCGGCGCGAGCCTCACGCATGACGAACTCGACAGCCTCGTCTTGAGCCAGCTCGCAACGCTCGGCAACGGAACGGCCGGCACGGGCACCGGCACGTCGGGTCCGGACAACGGGCTGTATCACAGCGCCGCCTCCACCGGGCTCGCGAACGGCGGGCTCGGCGTCACCGCGGCCGGCTCCCGCGCCGCCGGGTTTGATGCCGACAACGACGGCATCGCCGACACCTGGGAAGTGGCGCACGGCCTGAGCCCATCCGATCCGACCGATGCCTTCAAGCTCAATCCGCTCGGGTACCTCATGATCGAGCAGTACCTCAATGAGCTCGGCAGCACCAACGACTCGCACACCAGCCAGGCCAGCAACGCCAACTGGAACAACCCCTCCACGTGGGGCGATGCGACCGTGCCCACCGCCATGGACTATGCCGTCATCCGCGGCAACGGCACGACGTCGGGCAGCGTGGTCGTCAACGGCGCCGCCAGTGCCATGAAAATCTCGCTCGGCGGCAATGGATCGAGCACCGGCGAAAGCCTTTCCGTCGTCGGCGGCGGGAACCTGAGCGTGTATGACACGATCACCGTCGGCGATCTCGGCGACGCCACGCTCGCCATCACCGGCGGCTCGGTGTCGGCCTACAACATTCAGCTCGGCAACACGCTGAACGGTCTGACCCACACCGGCACGCTCAATTTCTCCGCCGGCACGCTCGGCGTGTCGCAAATCGTCCTGGGCGGCGGAACCCCCGGCGCCTGGACCACCGGCGGATCGATGAACTGGACCGGCGGCACCCTGCAGGCGATCGCGGCGATGAACATCAATGTGCCGATCGCCCTCGGCGGAACGGCCGGCGTCATCGACACCAACGGCTACAACGCCACGATCAGCGGCCCGCTCACGGGGTCGATCGGACTGACCAAAACCGGTGCGGGCACGCTCACGCTCACCGGCAACAGCACCTTCACCGGCGGCGTCAAAGTCAATGCCGACACGCTCTCGATCAATTCGACCAACGGCGCTGGCACCGGCGGTGTGACGCTGGCGAACGGCACCACGCTGAACCTCGGCGGCCCGGGCGGCAGCAGTGTCAACAACCCCATCCTCGTCCAGCAAAACGCCACGCTCACCGGCGGCTACATCACGGCCGGCGGCACGATCAGCGGCGCGGCCGGCGCGCGGCTCGCCGTCACCACGGCCACCACGTACAACCTGACGCTCGCGGGCGATCTCAGCGCCTTCGCCGGCACGTTCGACTTTGGCGGTTCCACCGGCAACATCCGCCTCAACGGCGCGGGCGCTGCCGGCAGCGCGTCGGCCGCCTTTGATTTTGGCTCGGGATCGGCCACGTTGCGCACGGTCTCCGGGGCGACGGTGAATCTCGGCTCCCTCAGCGGCTCGAACGCAGCCGCCACGCTCCAGGGCGCTCAGAACAACGCCAATGCCGTCACCTATATCGTCGGCGCGAATGGTCAATCGACCAGCTTCGCCGGCACGATCACCGACGGCGTCTATTCCACGCCCGGCCTGACGAACCTCACCAAGTCCGGCGCTGGCACGCTCACGCTTGCCAATGGTGCGAACACCTACACGGGCGTTACGACCATTCGCGCCGGCACGCTCTCCGTCGGAACGCTCGCCAACGGCGGGGCGCCCAGCGCCATCGGCGACTCCGCCTCCGACGCGGCCAATCTCGTCATCGATGGGGGCACGCTCCAATACACCGGCGGCGCCAGCACCATCGACCGCGCCTTCACGCTGACCGCCAACGGGGGCGCTATCGAACGCAATGGCGGGGGCAATTTCATCTTCGGCAGCACCGCCGATGTCGCGATGACCGGCAGCGGCGACCGCACGCTGACGCTCACGGGCACGTCAACCTCCTTCAACAACTTCAACCTCGGCCTCTCCGACCCGTCGACCGGCCAACTGAGCCTGGTGAAAACCGGCGCTGGCACCTGGCGCATCGGTGGCAATGCCAAAACCTACAGCGGCGACACGACCGTCAATGCCGGCTCGCTCTACCTGATCGCCAGCAACGTCTTGCCGAGCGGCAGCGGACGCGGCAATGTCGCCGTGGCCGGCGGCGCGACGCTCGATATGTACGGCAGCAATCAATCGATCAACGGCCTGAACGGCGCTGGGACGGTAACCACCACGCTGAACACCACCCGCACGCTCACCGTCGGCAACAACGATGCCGACGGGAACTTCAGCGGCACGCTCACGCAAGGCGCGAACCAAACGCTGGCGCTGAATAAGGTCGGCGCCGGCACGCAAATTCTCGGCGGCACGAATACGTTCACCGGGACGACGACCATCTCGGCCGGCGTCCTGTCGGTCAACGGGTCGATCAACAGCAGCCCCGTCAACGTGCAGGGCGGAACACTGGGCGGCAATGGATCGGTCCTCTCGGTCGCCGAATCCGCGAACGGCACCGTCGGGCCGGGCAACAGCATCGGCACGTTGAGCGTGCTCCAAAACGCGGCCCTCGCCGGGCATCTGGCTGTCCAACTCAATGGTGCGGGTGCGGGATCGGCCGATCTCTTGAATGTCGCGGGGTCGCTGACGCTGACGGGCGGAACGGTCGATTTTTCAACGCTCGCCGGCGGAACCGCGCCGGACGATCCGGCCTACGTATTCGCATCCTACGGCATGCTGGTCGGCACGTTTGCCGTCGTCACCGGACTGCCCACCGGGTACGCGATCGATTACGCCTACAACAACGGGGTGAGCACGAACAACATCGCCCTGGTGCAATCGGCCGTGCCCGAGCCGGCGGGGTTGGCGTTGCTGTCGCTCGCGGCGGCGACGGGCCTGCGTCGGCGTCGGCGGGTCGCTTAGCCAAAACACGCCCGGTTATAACTCGTCGCCACCGTCAGCCTGCTACAATGCGGCGGACTAACGAAGGACGAGAATGAAAATTCTGCTGGGCATTGTGGCGGCGTTGATTCTGTTTTGTGTGGTCGTGGGCATCAGCGGGTGCACCAGCTACAACGGAATCGTCAGCGCTTCCCAAAACGTCGACAGCCAATGGGCCCAGGTGCAAAGCGCCTATCAACGGCGGAGCGACCTGATTCCCAATTTGGTCAACACCGTGAAAGGGTCGGCCGAATTTGAAAAGAGCACGCTCGAAGCCGTCATCAAGGCCCGCGCGTCGGCCACGCAGGTGAACGTCAGCACCAACACTGCACCGACCGATCCGCAACAATTTAAGCAGTTCGAAGCCGCCCAGGGCGAACTCAGCCGCTCGTTGGGCCGATTGCTGGTCACGGTGGAAAAATATCCCGACCTGAAGACCACCAGCGGCTTTGCGACTTTGCAGGCGCAGCTGGAAGGGACTGAGAACCGCATCAACGTATCGCGCGACAGCTTTAACGAAGCGGTGCAGGCGTACAACACGAAAGTGCA
>JBQCCH010000673.1:0-4174 GCA_051962375.1 Tepidisphaeraceae bacterium | reverse complement strand
ACCCAGCCGTGATAATGCCCTTCAAATTTCAGGATGCGTGTGCGCCCGGTGAAGCCGCGCGCGGCCCGTATGGCGCCGCAGATCGCCTCTGAACCGCTGTTGGCAAACCGGACGAGTTCGGCGCAAGGTACCATCCGGCAGATCTGCTCGGCCAATTCCACTTCAACGGTGTTGCACGTGCCGTACATCGTGCCCAGTTCCAGCTGCGTGCGCACCGCTTCGGTAACAACCGGGTGGCAGTGGCCCACCGCGAGGCTGCCGTAGCTGAGCAGCAGGTCGATGTATTGGTTGTCATCCACATCCCAGATCCGGCCGCCGCTGCCGTGGGACATGTAAAGCGGGTGCGGGCGATCGCCGGCAGAAGTGGATCGCGCCGAACTGCTGATGCCGCCCGCCAGCACGCGCTTGGCGCGCGCGAACCAGGCGGCCGATTGCGCGGTGGGGGCATCGGCGGGCAGTCCGAGGCAAGACGGGAGGGGTCGATCGGCTAACGTCATAGGGTCACCTCGCCGTCGTCACGGCCGTTGCACCACCGCCGGATCAGTTGCACAAACTGAGCGGCCATGTGTTCGATGTCCTTTAATTCGACGAATTCATTCGGGGCATGCGCCTGTGCGAGCGAGCCGGGGCCCCAGACCAGTGTCGGCGTCCCCAGCAGACCGGCGCGTAGCCCCGCTTCGCAGCCGGAGTTGAAGCCTTGCCACGGAACGATGGGCTGCTCCAAGCCGGCCGCCTCGCAGAGCGGGTGTCGGGGTGAAATGCGATGGCCGGCGTAGCGGTCGCCGTAGCGGAACGACAGCCTTGTTTCGGGGCCGACCTTTGTTGCGATTTCGCTTTCCAGCCGGGTCTGCCATTGATCGATGTCGTCGAGCGGCAGAAGTTCCATGTAGCCGGCGATGACGCACCGATCGCAGAGCATTCCCTGCCACTCACCGCCGTGGATCGCGTCGACCGTCAGCGGAGGTGCAAAGTGGTAGCCGTTGAAGAGTTCGTCGCGGTCGATGGCATTCCATTCCGATTGCAATGAGTCGAGGGCATCGAGCACCCGCCGGGCGTCGGCAATCGCATCGCGGCCGAGCCACTTCATGGTGCCGTGAACGGCCGTGCCGTGGACGATGATTTCAAAGCGAAGCCCCGGCCGGGACGCGTTGCGGGGCTGGCTTTCGGTGGGCTCGAGCACCACGCAGGCGTCGGCCCGCCAGCCGCGGACGAGACTGGTGAGCGTTCCTAATCCGACGCAGTCTTCCTCGCCCGGCACCAGTTCCAGCAGCACGTCGCCGCGCGGAAGGTCCTCGCTGGAGGCGATGTGCTTCATCGCCCAAAGCGCGCTGAGGATCGGCCCTTTCACGTCACAAGCGCCCCGGCCGAAGACGCGGCCGTCGACCAGGGTGCAGGCCCAAGGATCGTAATTCCATGACGCAGGATCGCCGGCAGGGACCACATCGGTATGGCCATTGAAGATCAACGATCGGCCGCCCCCGGTTCCGGCAATCCGGATGACGGCGGTCGGGCGGCCATCCAGCGGAAGGTGCCGCTGACTGGCGAGCGCGTGGTGCGCCAGCGCCGATTCGTCCGCTTGCCAGAGGTCTACCTCCATCCCCTGGTCGCGTGCCCAGTCGGCGATGAGCGTTACGTAGCCGGCCTCATTGCCGCTGATGCTGTGCTGGCTCATGCCCTCGCGCAGCAGTGCCAGCAACGCGGGGCGATGGTGTTCAATCGTGGGTTGATCGGCGGCGATCGTCATGCCGTCTCCCACGCTGCGGCAAGTGCGGCAGCGACGTCGTTCAGGGTGTCAAACGGAAGGAAGGCCCGGCCTTCCCGCTCCAGAAGCCGCGCCAACGCGCCTTTGGCAAAAACAAGATCTGCCTTGCGCGCCGGGCAAAGATCACTGCGGCCGTCGCCGATGTAGATCGACGTGCGATCCGCATTCCCCAGCAGGGAAGCCGAGCGACACTTGCAGTGAGCGGCCGCGCTGTGGCATTGCTCGTGATGATGGGGGCATCGCAACTGAATGCGTTGCCCGACATGCTCAATCCGGTTGGCCCGCACCGGCACCACTCCCGCGGGAAGGCGCGCCAGGATGGCGGCGATGAACTGCTCAACGCCATCGCTCAAAATGGTGAATGGCACACCGTTCGCGCGCAACAGGGCGAATAGTGCCCCGGCGCCCGGATCAATCGGGATGGTTGTGAGAAACTGCCGCAAGGTGTCGGCGTCGACGGAGAGCGTGCTGAATTCTTCGCTCAGGCATTCCATCGACCCAATGAGGCCGGCCTGCCACCGGGCTTCGGCCTGGCACCAGCGGTCATCAATCGCAAACGTCGCGATCAGTTCATCAAGGACGTCTTTCCGGGTGATCGTGCCATCGAAATCGATCCAGACTTCGATGTCTTGCGCGCGTGACGGCACGGGAATCGGTGGCGACCCGATGGGCCGCTCGCTTTTCCAAACTTCAAGGGGGAACGATGAGATGCGCGTCTTGTACATCGTGTGCTTCGTCCGCCCGCAGGGCGACGCAGCGAACATAGACCCGTCAGATGACGGGTTGATGACACGCAATGACAATTTTTTGCGCAAAGCTGCCGTGTTGCGCGGATAGGCAAGGTCTTGTTAAAGGGTCGCGGTCATCCGACGCAAGATGCTGAACGAGACGGCGTCGATGTACCAGCGATCACGTTCCGGGGAGGAAACTTGTGACCATTCCTTTCATCGCCTGTTTGATCACGCCGCCTTCATGGGGATCGACTTTGAGCAGGCTCTGCGTGAACTTTTTGGCCTGCTCCAGGGTGATGTGCGGCGGCAGCGTGGGGGTATCCGGGTCGGTGATGCACTCCAGCACCACGGGCCTGTCGCTGAGCAGGGCCCGCTTCCAGGCGTCCGCGACTTGATCGGGGTCGTCCACGCGGATCCCTTGCAATCCGATTGAATCGGCATAGGCGGCATAGGGGAAATCCGGAAGGTCCTGGCTGGCGTCGAACTTGATGTCGCCGGTCATCACGCGTTGTTCCCAGGTCACCTGATTCAAGTCGCGATTGTTCAGCACCAGGCAGATCCAACGCGGGTCGGACCATTCCTTCCAATACTTGGCCACCGTGATGCAGGCGTTCAGCCCATTCATCTGCATGGCGCCGTCACCGGTCAGAGCGATGGCGACGCGATCCGGGAAGCAAAACTTGGCGGCCACCGCATACGGGACGGCCGGGCCCATGGTGGCGAGGTTGCCGCTGCCGCTGGCCATCATGCCGCGACGAATTTTCAGATCGCGTGCATACCAGTTGGCGGCGGTCCCGCTGTCGGCCGACAGGATGCATCGATCGGGCAACAGCGGCGACAGCTCGGTGAAGACGCGCTCGGGATTGATCAGGCCCGCTCGACTGGCCGAATTGGCGGCCATCGCTTTCGTTTGCTCCCACGAGTCGGCGGCAGCCTTGACGATCTGCTCTTGCCAGGCGCGATCCTCCTTCCGTTTCAGCAGCGGCTGAAGCGCTTGCAGGGTGTCGCGGGCATCACCTTTCAGGGCGACGTCGATCGGATATCGCAACGCCAGCATACGCCCATCGACATCGATCTGCACCGCCTTCGCCTGGCCGAGTTTTGGGTAAAACTCGGCATAGGGGAAATTGCATCCAACGATCAGCAGGGTGTCGCATTCTTGCATCAGGTCCCAGCTGGCCTTCGTGCCGAGCAGGCCGATGCTGTTGGTGCAGAAGGGGACGTCATCGGGGACGACCGCCTTGCCGAGCCAGCTTTTCGCCACGCCGCCGCCGAGCAGGTCGGTGATCGCAATGACCTCATCGGTCGCGCCGATCGCCCCTTGGCCGACCAGGACGGCGACTTTCTTGCCGTCATTCAAAACGGCGGCCGCCGCCTGCAGCTCTTGATCGTTTGGCACGATACGCGGATGGGTGTGGCCTTGGGCGATGCTGCTGATGGCGTAATTGTGCGACTGCTTGGGTTCCTCGAAGCTCATCTCCTGAATGTCTTTGGGAAAAATCAGGCACGTGACCGTTTTTTGATCCATGGAGATTCGGAATGCACGATCGATCGCGTGTTGTGCGGCGGCAGGACTGGTGACGGTCGTCACGTATTCGCTCGCCACATCCTTGAACAGGTTCTGTAAGTCCACCTCCTGCTGGTAATGACTGCCCATGGCCGTGGTGGCGGCCTGGCCGAC
>JBQCCH010000672.1:0-4320 GCA_051962375.1 Tepidisphaeraceae bacterium | reverse complement strand
ATCCCGACGTCGGGGGCGGGCCCAGGGCACGTGACCGCGGTACCGCATTCAGGACAGGATACACCTGATGCCCGCAAATCGTATCCGCAACTCGCTCAAAAGCTTGCTGTTACACGCCTTCTTCGCCGAATGCGAGTGACGAACCAGATAACAGGGAGTACCGCCGCCAATGCCCAGACCAATGCAATAGGGACATAAACACAATCGCTTCGCACCTGGGAGGTAATCCATCCTGCGGAGAAGAAATTCGAACTGCCTCGGGACTGATCGACGACGTGTCCTATTCCCCACACGGGGCCGGGAAGTTCGTGAAAAGCCGCTATCGAAGCCAAATTATCCGATCCATCTGTACCTAATTGCCATTCACTCGGCAAAAAGTACCCATCGGGGATTGTCGACTTCCAGACATCGCGCTGAAAGATGAACTGCAATTGGCCCGATCTTACATTTGCCTCGACGCTGGTAAAAATTTGAGCGTTGTGCCGCGGGCGATACTGGAAATTCACGAAATCAGTATGCCAATAGCTGTGCACCCAGATTACGCCTGTGAATAAAAATACAGCTGCGGAAATTAATGCGCAGCAAGAAAAGAGATGGCGAAACAAGCGGTGAAATACCAAAGCACTGAGTCGCATGACGTAACGCCGTTCGGTGGCCGGGACCGCCCCTAGAACACAACTGCCCGCATGGCCGAAGCGACCCCGACGCCGGGGCCGGTCCACTGCAGCGGGTGGTTAGTGGGCCGCCGGTTGCCGTCACCAGAACTGCCACCATGGCTTCGACTTCTTGGCTTGCTCCTGCACTGTACCAACAATTGCCGCGAACCGAGCGGCAGTCAACTCTTGCTCCAACAATTGCATTTCGTCATGTGCTTCTGGCGTGTCAAATTGGCATGCGAGCAGCGTGTAAGTAAACAGGGCAATCCGCACGTCGGCCGGCGAAACGGCGTGGGCAATCTGCCAACTGCGAATGACAATCGACTGACCTTGCTCAACTCTCGGGAGATCGAACCGGATCATCGCCACATCTGGCCGGAGCATCCGCACCACAACACCGTGTTCGTTGGCGAAGTCGCTTAACACCGTTTGCGCGTTGGCGGGAAACAGCGGGCTGTCACTTGGAATGCGAGCGGTTGTGACGTTCAGGCGAAGCGTTCCGGTCTGTTCGCCCGGCGCATAGTACATGCCGCCGCCAGCGGGCTCGTACTCCTCGTGCCAGTTGTCGGGGATGCGGAACGAAACGACACCGCCCCGGTATTCGATCGTTTTCAGGGGTGGTATCATAGGCCCACTAACGCAAAACCGTTCAGTGGCCGGGGCCGGCCGGAAGACCCTCACGGCCGTATGGCCCGGGCGACCCCGACGCCGGGGCCGGTCCACTGCAGCGGGTGGTTATCCACCGCGGCTACGGTCCTCAAGCAGTTCGATAACGCGGTCAAGCTTTGCTTCCACGGCCGCCCAATGTTCTTTGGCACGAGCGTTCGTGTCTTCGACCTTGATCCGTTCGCCGCGCAATCGGCGATAACAGAACACCCAGAAAAACACAAAAATGATTGCCCAAGGCAGCATGGGCAAGAACACATCCAGTAGCGGAACCTGCTGTTGAGCTTGAGCGAGAATCATAATAGGCGGATAGCTACCATTATCTGGTTTCGCGTCGCCGGATAACGAAACGTAGCCCCCGCACGAAGGCAACATCTTCAATGATTTGAGCCGCCGATGCAAGACAAAGTAGCAAAGTACGACTTGCCTGCTCGGCAAATCCGGTTCTATGCCAGGGAAAATGAAAGCACTCGAAAAATAGCGGCGGTCGGGGTGCGGCGGCATCTGGCGCGACGCACCGTCGAGTGCTGCTAAGCGTGGGTGCGAGAGTTCCGTCGCTTCCAGCGTGTCGGCGGGCAATGACGGGTGGCAAGGCGGGGAGTACTCTCGCCCTTGGGGCTGATTACCCGGCAGTGAACGCGCGGCCGTGCGAGCGCGACGGTGCCTGGGTGCGAGCCACAACCCTTGGCGCCCGCAGGCGGCGGATTGCGGGGGGTGGGCTGCCGGGGGCTGGGTTGTGGCCTACCATGCGGGGGATGTCGCGAAAGTCTTTAGCCGATTCGTCTTTGATGGCCATTCCGTTTAAGCCGACGCCGGAGCAATTGCGGGCGGCGGTTTCGAAGACGGTGCCGGACCTGATTGCGGCGGAGCTGGACGTGTTGTTTTGCGGCATCAATCCGGGCCTGTATTCCGGGGCGACGGGGCATCATTTTGCGCGGCCGGGCAATCGGTTCTGGCCGGCGCTGCATGTGGGCGGATTTACGCCGCATGTGGTCAAGCCGCAGGACGAGCGGGAACTTTTGACTCATGGCTGCGGGATCACAAACGTGGTCGCGCGCACCACCGCGACGGCCGCGGAACTGAGCGTTGCGGAACTGATCGCCGGCGGAAGATTGTTGGAGCGCAAGGTTCGGCGGTATCGCCCGCGGGTGCTGGCGGTGCTGGGGGTGACGGCCTACCGGACGGCGTTCGGCGCGCCCAAGGCGCAGCTCGGCCCGCAGCCCGTGCGACTCGCGGACACGCTCGTTTGGATCCTGCCCAACCCGAGCGGCCTGAATGCCCATTACACCCCCGCCGCCCTCGGGCGGTTGTTCGGTGAATTGCGGTCGGCCTTGCGATGAATTGACAAACGCCCGATCCCGATCGACAACGATTCGTCATATGAGCGACCTGCGCATCGGTTTGATCGGCGGCAGCGGATTGGGCGCAACCCTGGCGGGCGGCGAGGGGACGCTGAACTACATCGACACCCCGTTCGGCCCGACGTCGGGACCGATTATTGAGACGACCTGGGACGGCGTGCCGGTGTTCCTGCTGGCCCGCCACGGTCCGGGGCACACGCTGAATCCATCGAAGGTGCCCTACCGGGCGAACCTCTTCGCGCTGAAAAAGCTGGGCGTCACGCACATTCTGGCCAGCGGCGCGGTGGGCTCATTGCGGCAGGAATTCAAGCCGGGCGATCTGGTGATTGCCGACCAGGTGATCGACAAAACGCGCCGGGACGCGACCTTTTACGATCACGCGGCCGTGCATGTGGAATTTGCGGAGCCGTTTTGTCCGGTGTTGCGGGGATTGCTGAAGCAAGTGGAGCCGACGGCGCACGCATCGGGCTGCTACGTGGCGATGGAAGGGCCGGCGTTTTCGACGCGGGCGGAATCGCTGATGCACCGGCTCTGGGGCGGCGACCTGATCGGGATGACGGCCATGCCCGAAGCGAAGCTCGCCCGGGAAGCGGAAATCCCGTACGCGTTGATCGCGTTGGTGACCGATTACGACTGCTGGCGCGTGCCCGAGCCCACGGCCGCCCGGCCGGAAGGATCGGCGCTGTTGAAGGAGATCATCGGCAACCTGACGGCCGCCTCGGCTCGGGCGCTGGACCTGATGAAGCGCGCGGTCGCCGAAATGGCGAAAGATCCGGCGAAATTCGCGGATTGCCCTGCGTCGCGGGCGCTGGAACTGGCGATCTGGTCGGATCGGCAGCAGATTTCGCAAGATGAGGTGGAACGGCTGGCCCCGCTTTGGGTAAAGTATTTCAGATAAGCGCGGCGGGCGAGCCTCGTCGTCGCTGCCGGCCTTGGGGGTCGGCGATCGCGTGTTGCAGCCCTTTGTCCGACTCGGAATGCCCATGCCGCGAACCAGCGTTGTTGTCTGCGCGTTGATCGGTGCGTGCGCGGCGGTTGTCGTGGCGCAGGACGATTCGTCGAACAAAACCAAAGATCCGCAGTCGGTCTATGTGCGCGACAGCGCGGTGGCGAGCGAAAAGCTCGCGCTGGCCGAGCGGATGGAGCACCTGAAGGAATGGCAGAAGTCGGCGGACGTGTACCAGGAGATCGTGCAGAAATATGCCGACCGCGTCCTTTCCTCCCACACAAATGACGACGGCCAACCCACGCAATACGTGAGCGTGGCGCTGGTGGTGCAGGAGAAAATCGCCAAATGGCCAGCCGAAGGGTTGGCGGTGTATCGCCAGCGGTTTGAGGATACCGCCCGCGACCTGCTGAACAGCGCCCCCGACGACCGCGCGACCTGGCAACGGGTGATGACCGAATATTTCGTCACCGACGCCGGCCGCGATGCTGGGCTGAAGCTCATGGCGGATGCGTTCGAGCGCGGCGAATTCGCGGCGGCGGTCTGGACAGGGACGCGCTTGCTCAATCTTCACCCGGGCCTGATCGCCGAGCGGCCGGCGGTGTTGTTTGAAACCGCGCTGGCCGCTCACCTCGGCGGGAATGACGCCGCCGCCAAGCCGTGGGTCGATGAACTGCAATCCCGTTTCCCC
>JBQCCH010000671.1:0-7435 GCA_051962375.1 Tepidisphaeraceae bacterium | reverse complement strand
CTCGGGCGCGGGTCGCGGTTGGGCCGAGCGCTTTGGCCGGGACGTGACAAGCCGGCCGAGCGTTTGAACGGCCGGGTAAGCGAGCAGCAGCGCCAGCAGGATGCCGGTCCAGAGCAGGAGAATCGTCCACGCCTCCCAGGTCAGCTCGCCGAACTGGCTGGCGCTGGCGTTGCAGACCAGGGTGCAGGCGCCCATGACGCCGACCGTCGCCAGGTTGGGCAGGCTGAGCCACGCCCCGAATCCCGCCAGGCCGGGCGCGCGCTCGGCGGGGGTGAGGCGGCGGCTGATCCACTTGGAATAGAGCTTGAGGGCCAGCAGCATGGCCAGATTCAGGAACACGGCGACGGCGACGAACGCGGCCGGCGGCCGAACGTCCAGCCCGACCGGTGAGCAACACAGGACGGCAGCCGCGGCGATCACGATGACCAGCACGGGCCGCACGCCGCGATTCCATCGTTCGAGAATCTCCGGGCCGAGGAGCCACGGCGACCAGAGCAGGCTCGTCAGTGCCAGGACAGCGCCGACTTCGACATAGAACGCGATGCCGTAATGCCAGAAGACGACAAGGGTGTCATCGGGATTCATCCAGACCTGCCCTTCAACAATTGTGCCGCCTCTTTCGCGGTGATGTCGCCGCGCTCAAGGCGTTCGAGAACCTGGTTTGAGGTGACGGTTTCGCCGGTGTTGCCCAGCAACGTGTTGAGCAGATCCAGGCGTTTGCAGACCGTGGGATAGGAGATGCCCAGTTCGCGCTCCACTTCGCGGATGTTGCCCCGGCAGCGGAGGAAGGTGAGGGCGAACTGCTGCAGGTCGTCGGGCAAGCGGAAAAAGGCCGGGATCGGGACGACCGAATCGATCGTGGTGTCGCAATGCGTGCACGACAGGCGGCTGACGGCCAAGGCGTGGGAACACATCGGACAGGTGGAGACGATTTTCTTCGGCGCTTTGGCCACGCGCGAGGTTTTAACTCAATGTTGTGAAGTTCGCCATTGAATTTTTCAATCTTGACATTGATTTATTGAATCCGCGGATTGAAGAAACAAAAATCGCCCCCGACCGCCGGGTGGCGATCGAGGGCGAGAAACGAAGGACGGGCAGAGGCACCGCGGTTAGCGGCGGCGGCGACGCAGGGCGGCGAGCGAGCCGAGCCCCAGCACGCCCAGGGCGGCCGGCTCGGGGGTGGCGGCGGCGGGCGTGATGCTGACGGCATTGAGCTCATAGCCGTTGGTCGACACGGTGTTGGTGGCGGCAGCGCCGTCGTACTGGCCGAGGTAGCCGTACACATCGACGGGGCCGGCGGGGATGGCCGTTCCGATCAGGGCGTTGCCGGAAGCCAGATACACGGTGGCGCTGCCGGCGGTATCGGAGACGGTGTACGTACCGACCGCGAAGGTTCCGGTAGCGCCGAACGACACATTGCCGAGCGTGCCGAGCTGGCTTTGCTGGGCCAGCCCGATCGGGCTGCCGTTGGTGAGGCCGATCGTGGTGAAAGTCGCCGGCGTGGGGAGCGGCGCGGTGGCGCCGCTCGGGGTGATTCTCATCCTAATTCCTTGAGAGGCATACGATTCCAGCTCGTACAACCCCTTGAAAATGGCGCTGTTGCCGGTGGCGGAGATGACATCGCCGACGGCGGGCGTGTAGCCGGTGTTGTTGGCGGAGCCCCAGTAGATTTCTTCAGCGCCGGTGGCATCCTGCACGAGGATGCCCTTGGGCAGGACGTAGGTGACGACGGCGCTGTCGATGGTGGACGTGTTGCCGCTGGTCTGGGCGGCGAGCTTCACGTCGGCGATGGTCGCGCCCCAGGTGGCGGCGCTCGAAAGCGACAGGGCCGAGATCAGGGTCAGGTTCGTGACGGTTCGGTGCGATGGCATTTTCAGTCTCCCTTGGTAAGTGGCGGTCGGTTGCCCCCGGTGGGCGTGCCCGTCATTCGTATGCCAAATGAACGAACTTCAAATGAAGGTCGCGCAAAGAGATGGGGAAGATTCGGCGAACGTCGCCTGGCCGGGATTGACGCAGAATGAGGCTGACACGGCCGGGCCGGGCGGTAGGATCGATCCGGAGGGAGCGGCGCGTGAACACTTCGAGCGGCGAGAAGCTCAGTTTCGGATGGATTGGGTCGTCAACGCAGGAACGAGCGGGCGGCGCGTCGGGGGGCGTAAGTCGCGTGGCGGTCTGGGCAAGGGCCGTCGCACTGGCGCGCGGTTTTAATCGGCCTAACGCGAGGGCGGCCATCGACTTGAAGAATTTAGTGAAAAACAAAATGGCAGGAACGGCCGAACCCCGCGGGCCGAGACTTATGAGCGACGGGAACGGCTGCCCGACGCGGACGCGGGCGCGGCGGGACGCGGATCGCACGATTTACCTTGCATCGGGGGGGCATGTTCCGGAGAATGCGACGCGCCTATCTGCGGCGGGACCCGCCCTCGAAACGGCCCTTAACAATGTTGCTGCAGAGCGGCCGATGGATCGGTCGATAGGTTCAGCATTCGAATTGGATGGTCGGGCGTCGGGTCGAGCCCTGGCCTTTTTTGCAGCGCTAAGCCTCAAGGATGAGCATGGATTCCTTCCTGATTCACGGCGGACAACGCCTCAAGGGCACGATCGAAATTTCGGGCAGCAAGAACGCGGCGTTGCCGGTGCTGTCGGTCTGCTTGATGGCCGAGGGACGCACGCGGCTGCACGGGGTGCCGCGACTGAGCGACATCGACTCAATGAACAAGCTGCTGGGCGAGTTGGGGTGCCATGTCTATCGGCACGACCCGGAAGGCGCCGCGCGGTTCGGCGGGCCGGTGCTGAATGGGCCGCTGGACGTGGAAGTGGTGGACAAAAGCAAGTGCGAAGCCCGCTACGAGATTGTCAGCACCTTCCGGGCGAGCATCTGCGCGCTGGGGCCGCTGCTGGGAGCGCGCGGGAAGGCGATCATCAGCCTGCCGGGCGGGTGTGCGATCGGCGATCGGCCGGTGGATCTGCACCTGCGGGGGCTGCAAAAGCTGGGAGCCCAGTTTCGGATCGAGAGCGGCAACATCATCGGCGAAGTGCGCGGGCGCCTGAAGGGGGCGCGAATGTACCTGGGCGGCGCGCAGGGCCCGACGGTGCTGGGGACGATCAACGTGATGGCGGCCGCCGCGATGGCGGAAGGGGAAACGGTCATCGTCGGCGCGGCATGCGAGCCGGAGGTTTCGGACTGTGCGGTGCTGCTGAACAAGATGGGCGCAAAGATCACCGGGTATGGCACGCCGGAGATCAAGATCGAGGGCGTCGACAAATTGACCGCCTGCGAGCACCGGGTGATTCCGGATCGGATCGAAACCGCGACCTTCATCATCGCGGCCGCCATGACCAATGGCGAATTGATCCTGAAAAACGCGAATCTGGACCACCTGCTGGCCGTGGTGGATCGGCTGGAAGAGGTGGGGCTGCACATCGAGCGGGAAAACGGCACGGTGCGCGTCAGCAGCACGCGGCGGCTGAACCCGATCGAAATGACGACCCAGCCCTACCCGGGCTTCCCGACCGACGTGCAGGCGCAACTGATGGCCCTGCTGTGCCTGGCGGACGGGATGAGCGTCGTGAGCGAGCGGATTTTCCCGGATCGCTTCCTGCACGTGGCCGAGCTGAATCGCATGGGCGCTCACATCCGCAAGGAAGGCGCGACGGCCGTGATCCAGGGCGTGAAGGAACTGCAGGGCGCGACGGTGATGGCCAGCGACCTGCGGGCCAGTGCGGCGCTGGTGCTGGCGGCCATGGTGGCGCGGGGCGTGACGCGGATCAATCGCGTCTACCACATCGACCGCGGGTACGAAAAAATCGAAGAAAAACTGATCGCGGTCGGCGCCCAGATCGAACGCGTGAAGGGCCAGTGAGCGGCGGAATCTTCGGTGCGACCGGCTGGCGAGAGGCACGCCGCTTCTTGCGACTCCCCGGCGTCTTGCTAGGTTAGCGGCCCTTCGGAGCGAGCGAATTTATGCTAAAACGGATTCTGACAGGTTGTGCGGCACTGGCGATGGCGGCCCTGACCACCACGGCGCTGACGACGACGGCGCGGGCTGACGACACGGGGACGATGAAATTCAGCGTCAGCCCCTACACCAACTACGCCGCCCCGACTGACCTGGGGAACGCCGGCGGCACGATCAATGTCTTCCGCGCCGGCGCGACGTTGACGGCTTCGGAGAAATTTTCCGAGCAGCTGTCGGGCAAGCTCGCCGTCCAGGGCGAATACTCGCACTACGGATTTCACAACCTGTCGGCCGTCCCGGACAGCGGGACGGACACCTTCGACGGCGAAATGATCGACCTGCGTCCGTCGATCAATTACTACATCAACGATCACCTGGCCCTGTACGGGGGCGTGCTGCTGGACGCCAGCGCCGACGCCGGCGCTCGCTGGGGCAACGCCTTCACGTACGGCGGGTATATCGGCTTCAATTACAAAGTGGGCGACGGCTTCTGGATCGGTACGGGCATCGGCTTCAGCACCGAGCTGGAAGACAACCCCCTGGTGCTGCCGCTGTTCACGGCGAGCTGGCAGTTCGCGGACAACTGGACGCTGTCGGCCGACGGGTTGAGCGCGCGGCTGACTTACAAAATCGACGACGGCTGGTCCGCGTTCGTCGATGGCCGATACGTTTTTCGGCAATACCGGCTGTCGGCGTCGGACGTGATCGCCAACGGCGCGATCTTCGACGAATCGCTGCCGATCACCGTGGGTGTGGAGTACAAGCCGACCGAAGCGCTGTCGGTGTCGGCCTCTGTGGGTTCGGTGGTGTATCGCCGGGTGGAATTCTGGACGCCGGGCGGCAATCAAGCGGGCGCCGACGAAGCCGATCCGGCATTCTTCGCGGGCCTGCAGGTCAGCTACGCGTTCTGATCGCGTGGGCACGCGTCGGCCCGGCGGTTGATGCGTTGCAAGGGGGGCAGGCGATGCGCGAACGCAAATTGATCATCCAGATCCCCTGCTGGAATGAAGCCGACGCGTTGCCGGCGACGATCGCCGCACTCCCCGCAGCGGTGCCGGGATATGACTCGGTCGAAACGCTGGTGATCGACGACGGCTCCACCGACGGCACCGCGACGGTGGCTCGGGCGCTGGGCGTCACCCACGTGATGCAACTCCCCCACCGCGGCTTGGCGCAAACCTTCGCCAGCGGCCTGCGGCAGGCGGTGGCGCTCGGGGCGCACACGATCGTCAATTTCGATGCCGACAACCAATACGAAGCGGCCGACATCGCGACGATCACGGCGCCGATCGTCGCGGGCACGGCCGGCGTGGTGATCGGCGAGCGGCAAGTGGAATCCATCGGCCATTTTTCGCCGACCAAGCGCCGGCTGCACGCGGCGGGGAATGCGGCGATGCGATGGCTCTGCAA
The DNA here is from genome assembly GCA_051962375.1 of Tepidisphaeraceae bacterium. Taxonomy (GTDB): domain Bacteria; phylum Planctomycetota; class Phycisphaerae; order Tepidisphaerales; family Tepidisphaeraceae; genus RYN-431. The sequence continues at coordinate 2,066 of JBQCCH010000671.1, read as the reverse complement.
GTCGCCCGTGACGGACGCGGCTTCGGGGTTCCGGGCGATTCGCTGGGACGTGGCCGGGCAGTTGGCGATTCGGTCGACCTACACCTACACGCTGGAGATGCTCCTGCTGTTGCAACAGGCCCGCGTCACGATGGCCTACGTGCCGATCCGCGTCACCGATCAAGCGCCGCGCCCGTCGCGGCTGATCCGCTCGAACGCGCACTATCTTTTCAACAACGCCCGCACGCTGGCGGCCACGCTCGTGCGATGCCGGCGATTGCAGAGACACGCTTCGGCCGAAACCCCCATGGCGCTTGAGCTCACCCTCCATCATGCCGAACCCCTCGCTTAATCCCTCGCGGCTGCGCCTCGCGTGCCTCAGCATCGCGGCGGTGCTGCTCAATTGCGGGCTGCGGATCCCGCCGGCGAGGTCTGACGAATCCGACGCCGCAGCCACCCGCCCCACCGCGTTGCAGGCGTTGCAGTTGAATCCGCCCCGCGGGTTGTATGACGCGCCGCTGCGGGTGGCGATCGCAGCATCGGCGCCCGGCACATCCATCCGATACACGACCGATGGAAGCATGCCCACCCTCACCTCGGGCCGACCCTACACGGCGCCGATCGACGTCACCACCACCACGGTCGTTCATGCGATCGGCTTCCAATCCAACGGCGCGGCCACGCCGCTCGCATCGCACACCTACATTTTTCCGGCCGACGTCCTGAAGCAGCCGGAAGATGTGACCGGGTACCCCCACCCGAAAGAGCCGATCAACAATCCGGGCCGCCATCAGGTGGATGTGCCGCTGACTTATGGGATGGATCCGAACATCGTCAATGATCCGCGATGCCGCGAGCAAGCCCTGCGGGGGCTGTCGCAGATTCCGACGCTGTCCCTCGGCGTCGACCCGGGTCAAATCTTTGGGCCGAGCGGGTTTTACGATACGCCGCGGAAAAAAAAGGGGCAGAAGATCGCGATCTCGTTCGAGTGGATCGACCCTCATCATCCTGAGCGGAATGTCGGCGTCGGGGCTGCGATTACCGGGCATTCGAAGCAGAAATTAAAGCGCTCCTTCCACATCCATTTCACCCGTGCTTTCGGGCCGGCCAAGTTGATGGCGCCGATCTTCGCGGGCGCGCCGTTCGGTGCGGAATCGGCGGCAAGGGAATTCGACGGCTTGATCCTGCGGGCCGGGAACAACCGTTCCTGGGCAACGACCGGCTCCCCTTCCAACACCACTTACACCGAAGACGAATACGTTCGCGACACCCAGATCGCCATCGCCGGCCAGGGCGTGCACGGCATGTTCGTTCACCTGTATTTGAATGGAATCTACTGGGGTTTGTACAACCTGGTCGAGCGTCCGGACGACGGGTACGGCGCGGCCTACTTTGGCGGCAGCAAGAAGGACTATTTTGCCGTCAGTCCGAAGGGCGTTTCCGCGGGCGATCCCACGCGCTGGAACTACATGCTGCAGGTGCTGGCGAAGAAGGACCTGAGCGTGCCCGCGAACTACGCGCAGATGCAAGCCTACCTTGATGTGAAGGCATTCGCCGACTACCTGATCGGCCAATGGTTTTGCGGCGTCAGCGACTGGCCGGACCGCAACTACTGGGCCGTCGCGAATACGGCCACGCAGCAGCCCTTCCGCTTCTATGCCTGGGACGGCGAAGAAATGATCGACACGGTCAACCGCTTCCCCACCATTCCGCATGGCCCCTGGGTGAACCCGGCCTTCGCGAAACATCCGATCAACAACACCGGCCCCATCGTGGAACTGTGGACGGCGCTGAAGAAGAGCCCGCAATTCATGGCGATGTTCAAGAGCGAGGTGGAGCGCACGCTCGCCCCGGGCGGGCCCCTGAGCGATGCGCAGGCCCTTGAGCGATGGACCCGGCTCAATGACGCGATCAGCGATGCGATCGTGGATGAAGCCGCCCGCTGGGGCGATTCCCTGGTTGCCACGGGTCGGCCGACCTACGCCAAGTACAACGCCTGGGTGCCTGCCACGCAGAAGGTGGCGAATGACCTGAACAACGCCGGCGCGAAGTTCCGCGCCGCCCTCCAAGCCGAGGGGTATGGCCCA
>JBQCCH010000670.1:0-2259 GCA_051962375.1 Tepidisphaeraceae bacterium | reverse complement strand
AGCCCTGCCCCCCGAGCCGGCTCCTGAATTTCATCAACAAGCACCTGTGCGCCCGCTACACCCAGGGGGGCGGCACCTTCGTCACCGCGTTTTACGGGATCTACAACCCGCACACGCGCCTGCTCACCTTCGCCAACGCCGGCCACAATCCGCCGCGACTCAAGCGCCCGCACGGCGGCCCCAGCGGGATCATTGAAGGCTCGACCAATCTCCCCCTGGGCATCGATCCCCAGGAACGCTACGCCGACAGCACCCAGCAACTTGATCCCGGCGACACCATCGTGCTTTACACCGACGGCATCACCGAAGCCCGCAATCCCGCCGGCGACCTGTTCGGGACCGATCGGCTCGATGCCGTCCTACGCCCGCCGCTCCCGTCGGCCCGCGCCATGATCGATGCCACCGTCGCCGCCGTCGAAACCTTTACCCATCGCATTCCCCCAACCGATGACCGGACGATGCTCGTCATCCAATCCTGATCCACGCGCCGTAAGTGCAAAAAAACACGCGCCGGCCGTTCCTGCCATTTTCTTTTTCACTTTTCCCCACTTTTCCCCCCCAACCCCCGGCCCGGCCACGGGTTCCAAGGCCACTCCACCTCAGCGCCAGCGCAACGGCCCTTGCCCAGCCCGCCACGTCACTTATCGCAACCAAAACAACCCCAAAACGCCCCCAACCCACCCTTACGCAGTACGCCATACGCAGTAGAAACCCCCGCTTCACGTCTTCACGTTTCCACTCATCCCACACACATCGCACACCAAGTTGCCAAAGAGCCCCAGGCGCTACCCGCCCCGACTCCTTTCTACCGCCGCCCCCCAAAAAAAGCGGCCATAAAATCCCATCCCCACCCAATCCCTCGCGTACCATCCCCTGACCGGGGAAATTCCTACATGCCCGCATTCAATCGAATCTTCATCGCATCGCTGCTGACGTGTCTCGTCGTCGCACCCCTCGTCCACGCCGACCCCACGCCCACTACCCGGCCCACGGTACTGCGTGACCTGCGGTACGGACCGGCCGGCACGAGCAACCTGCTCGATCTGTATCTCCCCGAACGCGTCAGCCCCAAGCCTGTCCCGCTCATCGTCTTCATCCACGGCGGCGCCTGGGTCATGGGCAGCAAGCTGCTCTGCCCGGCCGTCATCGCGGTGCACCATGGATACGCCGTCGCGAGCATCAATTACCGCCTGGCCACGCTCGCGCCGTTCCCCGCGCAGTTGTTCGATTGCAAAGGGGCGGTCCGCTGGCTCCGCGCCCATGCCGCCGACTACGGACTCGACGCCCGACGCGTCGCCGTCTTCGGCGAATCCGCCGGCGGGCACCTGGCGGCGCTGGTCGGCACCACCGGCGACGATCCGGCCCTGGAAGGGGATGTCGGGGGCAACCTCGATCAATCCAGCACCGTGCAGGCGGTCATCGACTGGTTCGGGCCGACCGATCTGATCGCGCTGGCGGATGTGCTGCGCAACAGTCCGGACACACCCGCTTCGCTCAAGCGCGAGCCCACGCCGCTGACGCGCCTGCTCGGCGGGCCGATCGACCAGCGTCACGACGTCGCCCAGCAGGCCAACCCCATTCACTATGTCGATCACGCCACGCCCCCGTTCGTCATCATGCACGGCCTGGCCGACCCGCTAGTGCCGCCGGAGCAAAGTCGCCTCCTCGCCGATGCGCTTCACGCGGCCGGCGTGCCGTGCGATCTGACGCTCATTCCCGGCGCCGGCCACGGCGGGCAGGCGTTCGCCAAGCCGGCGATCGTGAAAAAACTGTTCGCCTTCCTCGAAAAAACGGTAGGCCATCCCGACACCCCCGCGGCCGGCGCAGCCTCTCAATAAAAGCGGACGCAGGTCCGTCAGGAGCCTGCGTCCGCGAATAAATTGAGATGCAGTAGGGGGCTACCGCTTGATGCGCGCCGAGCCGCCGCCGGCGACGTGCATCAGGTCTTCCAGTTCGATCTGGCTAGTATCGCCGCGGGTGCTCATGAGCATCGCGCCGTGGGCCACGCCCAGGTTGACGCACTGCTGAGCGTCCTTGCCGCTGAGGAAGCCGTAGGTGAAGCCCGAGGCGAACCCGTCGCCGCCGCCCACGCGGTCTTCGATTTCCAGGTCGGGGAAACTCAGGCCGTCATAGAACTTGCCCTCGGCCCACATGATCGCCGACCAGTCGTTGATCAGCGCCGTCTTCACGCCGCGGAGCGTGGTGCCCACGATCTTGATGTTCGGGAAGTCTTTGACGACCTTCTCCACCATTTTCTTG
>JBQCCH010000669.1:0-3252 GCA_051962375.1 Tepidisphaeraceae bacterium | reverse complement strand
TGTTTGGCACGCAGTTTGAATGAGAGATTCTCAACCGCCACGGCGGTGAAATGACACGAAAAGGAGATCAATTTATGGCAACGTTATCACGAGCACAGCGCATGTTTCCGGTCGAACCGTTTGAGCTTTTGGGCCGCGACTGGGGTCGGGTCATGAACCAGTTTTTGAATGCCGAAGCCAGTGCCGGACTGCCGGCGTATGGCGTCGACGTTCGGCACGACGCCGAGCACCTGTATGTGGAAGCCGAGCTGCCGGGGTTCAAGAAGGATGAGATTGAAATCACGCTCGAAAAATCTCTTCTGACCATCACGGCCGAGCACAAGCCGGAGCAGCGCGAGGCGCCGCAAGGGGAATGGCTGCTCCGCGAACGCCAGACCAGCCGCTTCAGCCGCACGTTCACGCTGCCGGCGACCGTCGATGGCAGCAGCGTCGATGCCCGGCTGGAAGACGGCGTGCTGAAAATCACGCTGAACAAGCGTGAAGAGGCCAAGCCCCGGCGCATCACCGTCAGCTAAACCAGGCAGGCCGACTCACTTGGTGTGATCGATCTGATCCTGTTGCTGCTTCATGGCGGCGGCCCGTCGTTGGCGGGTCGCCGCTTCGCTTTCCTCGGAATAGATTTTGCCCACCTGGTAGTTCTGCAGCACCGTGTCATAGACGACGGTCTTGGCCACGTTGTCACGCATGGGGCCGTCGTTGATCTGCTGCAGGATCGGATTCGCCTCGGCGGCCCGCAGGGCGGCGTCGTTGCGGAAGGTGACGACCATCGCAATATCGTAGCCGGCTTCGACATTCGGCACCGCGCTCGACAGTGCGTAGCCGGCCCGCACGTCAAGGACGCCGGGCAGCCGGGCGTAGTCGTTGGCGGTGTGCAGGACAGCGTCGCGGTCGGCGCCGGGCTTGAGCCAGCAGATCACGACATGCTGCGCCTGTCCCGCCGCCGTTTCAGGCTGGCTTTGCATGGCCGTGCACCCGCCTGCCGCCAATACGCTCACTGCCGCCAGCCAACCTCGCATCCGTGTCATGTTCGCTCCTGATTCTCGATGACGATTCGTGCATTCCGCTGAAAGATCGGCAGCTTAACACGCCGCATGGCCGATCGTCGCGTGACGCGGTGATAATCGTCGAGCGACCAATCCAGCACCTCCCGCGGATCGACCGAGTTCGTCGCCCGCCGCGGCTGGAGCCAGTCGGTCGCCGTCGTCAGGGCTTGGCCGTTGTGGGGGCAGACATCCTGGCAGATATCGCAGCCGAAGAGCCAGTTTCCCATGCCCGCGCGCAAATCGGGGGCGATGTCGCCCGTGTGTTCGATCGTCAGGTAGCTGATGCACCGCGTGGCGTCGAGCTGGTAGGGCTCGGTGATGGCGTGCGTGGGGCAGGCGTCGATGCAGCGCGTGCAGGTGCCGCAGTGATCGGCCATCGGGGCGTCGCTGGGCAGGTCGAGCGTTGTCAGCACCTCGCCCAGCAACAGCCACGAACCGGCCCGGGGGTGAATGATGCAGGTGTTCTTGCCGACCCAGCCGATCCCGGCGCGTGAGGCATATTCCCGCTCCAGGATGGGGGCGCTGTCGGTGCCGCTGCGGGTCTGCGTGCCCGGAAATGCATCGCGAATCCAGTCGGCCAGGTCGTAGAGGCGCGGCTTGAGGCGGGCGTGATAATCGTCCCCTTGGGCATACCGCGCGATCCGGGCATGGCCGGGCGGGAGGGGCTCGAGCGGGACGTGATAGCTCTTGGCGACGCACACCACCGACCGCACGCCCGGCAGATAGAGCGAAGGATCTACGCGCTCGGCAAACCGCTCCTGCAGGTAATGCATATCCCCCGCAAAACCGTCCGCCAGCCAGCGGTGCAGGTAATCGCGATAGCTCGACGGCGACGCCGGCGCAATGCCGACGAGGTCAAAACCCAGCTCACGGGCACGCTGCTTAATGCGATCGGATCGAGTGGGTTCGGGCAGGCTCACGTACGGAGTTTAACGTAATCGGGCGATCGATTGGGGCCGGCGGACAACTGACTCAACGAAGCCGGCGTCGAGCGGCAAGCCGCCCGACGCCGGGATTGCGAGGGGAACGATCCATCTCTTCGATCAGTTGCCGCGCCAGCTGTACACATCGGGCTGGAACGTCCGGAACTTCGAGCCACGGGCGTATTTTTGCATCAGCTTGCCCAGGGCAGCGACGTAGCTGTCGTAATCCGGATTTTTGCGAACGTGATCAAACCCGCGGGTGGTGACGACGCTGTACCAGCTCGGGCTGTAGCCGGGCAGGGCTTTCTCGGCCGTGGCGGGGACGCCGTTGTCGGCGAGGAATTTGACGAGTTCGTTCGCGTCGTCGGCGCGGGGGAAGGACAGCAGAACGACATACTGCAGCCCGATCACGCGTTTGACGCTGGTCGGCACGGGAATGGGGTGCCCCAGCGTCTCAAGGCCCAGTGTGCGCTGGGCGCCGCCGGCATCGGCGCGGGGGGCGAGGCGATCATCCGTCGCCGGCTTGACGGGCGTGGCGGCGGGAGCGGAATTGTCTGTGCCGGAGGGGGCAACATTCAGCACGCCCGGCTGGACGATGTCGGTGGCGTAGCGGTTCGCCTTTTTGTGGCCGGCCGACGCGATTACGTAGACGATGACCAGGCCCAGCACGATCCCGACGCCGGCGATGGCGGCGGTGGTGTAGCTGAACCGAAGGGCGATTTCGCCCGACGGCCGGGCGCCGGCGAGGTAGTCTTCGACACCCGACGATGCGGCGGGATCGAAGATTTCGCGACGTGACGAACGCTCATTTGCCGACCGTTCCGGGGCCGGCGAAAAGAAGGCGTCCTGCACCGGGGCTTCCTGGGCGGCGAGTTCTTCGCGAACCTGCCGGGCATGCTCGGCCGCGATCGACGAAATCAGCGGCGGAGCGGCGGTTTCGACTTCGACTTCCGCCTCGGCCGCAGCTTCCAGTTCGGGCTCAAGTTCGCCCTCATAAACCACGCGCCCTTCGTCGGCCGCGGTCGGGTAGCTGTGATTGCTGTGGAGGGGCGCGTCATGCGTGGCGGCGTGATGCGTGGCGGCGTGATGCGCGGGAGCGTCTTCGATTGGGTGAGAGACGACCGGATCGGCGGCGGCTTCGGACAGCGGCGCGTGCTCGGGCGGGGCGTGCTCGGGCTCGGCGGTGAAGGGCCGGGGCGCCGGCGATCGCGTCGGCTGGGCCGGGCGGACTTCACGCATCACCGGCTGCGCCGGGACGCCGTGGATCGCGTCATGGGCGTGCTTGC
>JBQCCH010000668.1:0-2173 GCA_051962375.1 Tepidisphaeraceae bacterium | reverse complement strand
CCAGTTTGCGCCGGATGGCGGTCACGTGAACGTCGATCGCCCGGTCGGTCACGAACACGTCGGTGCCCATCGCCTTGTCCATGAGTTGGTCGCGGCTCAGCACCCGGCCCCGCGCCGTGACCAGGGCAGACAGCAGCTTGAACTCGGTGAGCGTGAGCTTCAGCGATTCCCCGTCGACCATCGCTTCGTGCTGGTGGGGATCGATCGTGAGCGGGCCGGCGCGGAGGATGTCGCCATCTTCTTCCGGGGCGGAAGCGGCATCGGGATTGCGGCGGCGTAGCACGCTGCTGAGCCGCGCCAGGAGAATGCTCATGCTGAAGGGTTTGGTGACGTAATCATCCGCCCCCAAGGTCAGGCCGACCACGACATCGGTTTCTTCGCTGCGGGCGGTCAGCATGATCAGCGGAATCTGGCTCAGCCGCGCGTCGGCCTTCAAGCGGCGCGTCACTTCCGTGCCGTCGACGCCGGGCATCATGATGTCGAGCAGGATCAGGTCCGGGATTTCTCGCTCGGCAATCTCCAGCGCTTCTTTCCCGTTCGATGCGGTCAGGACATCGTAGCCGTTTCGCTTCAGGTTGAAGCTGATGAGGTCGCGGAGGTCTTTTTCGTCGTCGACGACGAGAATGCGTTTCTTATCCATCGTGTGAGCCGACTGGGTGCTGTCGAGCATTTGTGTCATTTGTGCCTCGTGACGTCGACTATTGCAACCCGCCGGCGGGGGGAATCAAGCGGTTAATGACACCTTAGCGCGATCCTCTCGGGCTATTAAGGATTACGCGGCGGGGTGATCCGTTTTCCAGCGGTTCAACGGTATATTGCGGCCACCGCCGGGGCGGTGGAGGATTCCGCATGCATGCGATGCCGTTGTTGATCGGGATTTTGTGCGTTTTCGCGATCGCGTACCGCTATTACAGCGCGTTCCTGGCCGCCCGGGTGGCTGCGCTGGATGACGCTCGCACCACGCCGGCGGTTCGCCTGAACGATGGGCAAAATTATCACCCGACCAGCAAATGGGTGCTGTTCGGCCACCACTTCGCGGCCATCAGCGGCGCAGGGCCGCTCATCGGGCCGGTGTTGGCGGCACAGTTCGGGTATCTGCCCGGGCTGCTGTGGATCGTGATCGGCGTGACGCTCGCCGGGGCGGTGCAGGATTTCCTCGCCCTCGCCTGCAGCATCCGCCGGGACGGACGCAGTTTGGCGCAGATCGCGTTCATCGACGTCGGCAAAACCGCCGGCACCGCAGCGACGGTCGCGATCATCCTCATCCTGGTGGTCGCCCTGGCGGGGTTGGGCAAGGTCGTGGTGAAGGCGCTGGGCGGGGAGACGGTGAAGTTTGCACCTCATACGGTGTTGATGATCCCGACGAAAGACGTGATGCACGTCGACACCACTGTTTCACCTACTTTGATTGATATGGGAAACGAATCTCCGTTTCCTGTTCAGGCGCGGCATGGATCGTTAGTCGTACCTTCTGGAGCATCGTTTGCACGGATATCGCCTTATGTAGCGGGAGAAACGTTCATTAATCCGGGGTTGAATGATCGGGAAGGCAGCCAGAAGATCGATGCTCCTGTAACCATTCAAACATCGCAGGCGCTTGTTTGGGACCGAAGCAGTTTCGGATCGAAAAGCGGGCCGAAATACGATGATCCCGTCGTCTTCCAAACATTGCTTCCGCCCGACGCGGTCCGCGTCATCCCCGGCAGCAGTTGGGGCCTTTTCACCATCGCCGCCACCATTCCCATCGCGCTGTTCGTCGGCCTGTGGATGTACAAAATCCGCCCCGGCCGCACGGTCGAGGCGTCGATCATCGGCGGCATCCTCACGCTGGGCGCAACCGTCCTTGGCGCGACCGTCAAAGACTCTTCCTACGCCCACTTCTTCAACCTCTCGCAGACCCAGATCACCTGGGCCATGGCGATCTACGGCTTCGTGGCGGCGGTGCTGCCGGTGTGGGTGCTGCTCGCGCCGCGCGATTACCTTTCCAGCTTCCTCAAGATTGGCACGATCGCGCTGCTGGTCTTTGGCGTGATCATCGCCAACCCCAAGCTCGAAGCGCCGGCGATCAATCATGTGTTCCTGCACGGCGGGCCGGTGCTCGGGCCGACCGCGTCGATCTTTCCGTTCCTCTTCACCACGATCATGTGCGGGGCGATCAGCGGGTTTCATGCGT
>JBQCCH010000667.1:0-3167 GCA_051962375.1 Tepidisphaeraceae bacterium | reverse complement strand
CGATTTTGCGCGGGGGGCGGGACTTTAATTACCTCGATCCGCACACGCTGCTGCACGCGGACGCGGTGGGGGCGGACGCCATTCATCTAGCCGAAATGCGGTATGAATTGCTGGTGATTGACGGCGACGAGCCGCTGCGCGAGGACGTGCGCGCGGCGCTGCGGCCGATGTTGCAGGCGGGGCGGGTGGTGCGGTTTGCGTCGCGTGCGTCGGACGATGTGCCGACGATCCAATCGCCGGCCGAACTGATCGCGCGGATTGATGCCGTGCGAGCGCCTGTCGCGCAGGTGGTGTGTGCGGGCGACGCGTTGCGCGTGCGCTGGGTGGACAAAGCGGGGACGACGGTGGGGCTGCTGTTCAACGAGGGGTGGGATGCGGGTGTGTCGGTGAAGATCGACGCGGGCGGCCGGGAGTGTCGCGATGCCCTAACGGGCGAACGCTGGGACGCACGCGGCCGAACGCTCGGGCGGGGGGAGATGGCGATCGTCACTCTGCAAGGCTGAGTTGGTGTCCTAGGTGGCATCGTCCCCACAATTCCCATGAAATTGGGCGATGGCTGCGCGGTTTATTCACCGCTAACTGTTGCATGGATCAAAGCTTAAGATTGCCTCGCCGCCGTTTGCGGTAATTAACGATGGTAATTAGGAAAAATTTTTGATGTTTTTGCAGAAATAAGGTTGTCATCTCCCACGGCTCTGGGAATAATTCAAGTGTCGTTGGTGGCAAGTTGTCGCAGGCGACGAATCACTTCTTTGCAGATTACGGACAATTTCGGCTGGCTGGCGGCTGGCTTTTTTGGAGGTACATCATGCGTCGCATTACGAAGGCATTCACCCTGGTCGAATTGCTCGTGGTGATCGGGATCATCGCTCTTTTGATTTCGATTTTGCTGCCGGCCCTGAATAAGGCGCGTTGGCAGGCGAACCTGACGCGGTGCGCGGCGCAGATGCGGGATCTGGGGAACGCGATCCACATGTACGCCAATGACAATCGCGGGTACTTGCCGCCGCAGCATCTGGATGCGGCAACGCCGCAGACGTCGGGCTATCCCTACGGAAATTGGTACGGCAACAATGGGCAGGGCGTGGTGAACCTTTGGACGTTTCAGTTCAATGGCGGCTCGACCTTGGCCAACCCGAATGATCCCGGCGCCGCGCTGGGCCGGCTTTACAAGACGGGGTACGTCAAATCGAGCAAAGTGCTGAATACGGTTGGCGGTCCGTTCATGTGTCCGAACGTGAAGGACGACAATCCGAAGCCGTACCTGAGCAGCTATTACTTCAATCCGCACATCGCGTTCCGCAACGCGGGCGGCACGTCGACCGGGCTTTATGGAGAGTACTGGTGGCCGCGGATTGCGAATTACGGCCGATACACGGGGGGGAACATGGACGTCGTCGCGTATTCCGGTCGGCAGACGATGGCAATCCAGCATTACCGTCGCGCGATGATGACGGACCCGATCTATGACGTCGTGAACAACACCCACCAGAACGGGTCGCGTCGGGCGTGGAATTTCCTCTACGGCGACGGCAGCGTGAAGAGCTTCGTGACCGACAGTTTCGCATTCCGCAGCAGTGGGCACTGGATGCAATTCCTGGATCTGTCGAATGCCTTGCAATGTGCCGCCGACGGCGGGAATGTTGATTTCCGGGGATCCTGGCAAAACGGCGAATTCAGCGCGATTCCTGTCAATCCGCAATAACCAAAAGCATCCGAAGCGATTCGTCGCAACAGTTAATCACGTCCCGCAGATTGTGAGATTCTGCGGGGCGTGTTTTTTTTCCATTCCGCCGGTCAGACCCTGTTCGAGGCGAACGTAATTTCCACGCTCCGCTCAATCGCTTAAGTGTCGATGGGGGAGCCGCTTGGGAATTGCACGGCCTCTGTCTGTGGTAATTCATGAAATAAAACGCGCAATTGCGGAGAATTTTCTTGCGATGCAATGTGCAATAGCGCATACTATTTCCCATCAAGCCTGCGGCAATTGCAGCCGCGGGGCATGTCAAATCGAAACGTGCGGATCAGCCCCTAGCGGGCGGTTGTAAAGAGAGAGGACAATCATGGAACGTCGAAGCAAGGGTTTTACCCTCGTTGAATTGCTCGTGGTCATCGGGATCATTGCGTTGCTGATCTCGATCCTGCTGCCGTCACTGGCGCGGGCCCGTCAGCAGGCTGCCATCACCAAGTGCGCAGCGGGCATGCGGGGGATTGTGCAAGCGGTCATCATGTACGCGAACGATAATCGCGGCGCACTGCCGCCATCGCGGTTCGATTACGGTGCTGCGAACTACAACTTGGGCAGCAATCTGGCCATCCTCACGAGCCTCAATTACTCGACTTCAAATTTCGATGATCCCAAGGAGGATGGTGCTTACCTGGGCCGACTGATCAAGCGCAAGTATTTGCCGAATCTTCCGTCGTCCTATCGATGCCCGAGCGCAGCAGTTCGTGAGCCGGTGGCGGATTATCACAGCAATTACTTTTTCAACCCGCATCTGAAGTATTTGTCGGCAAACAGTGTGGAGCAGGTGTGGTGGCACAAAATCACTAACTACGGGAAGTACACTGGCGGAATGATGCCTGCGCGTGCCACCGCCACTGGGTCGAACGGGACCTATCTGATTCCTAAATTCACGCGAGCAATTCTGACCGACCCGATCTATGACATTGTGAACTCAACCCATGCGGTGGGCCGCATTCGTGCATGGAATCTCGCTTATCCCGACGGAAGCGTCAGGACTTATCATGGGGATTCCAACATTGGTCGTGCGGTAGGTAATTGGTCCCGGTTGCAGGATCTCTCCAATGCGATCCAGTACGCCGCGGACGGGAATTCGGTCAACTGGAACGATTGGACGTCGTGGACGAACAAGTTCAACATCGAACCGATCGATCCGAACTAAGCGGGTTGGGATTGAGTCGCCCAAGCGAAGTTAAGTGCAGGTCGCGGGAATTGTTGTTGTCGAATCGATTGTGTCATCATGACATTACAACAGGTTGCACAACATGCGGGGGTTTCGGCTTCGACGGTGTGTCGGGTGATCAACTCGATGCCCGGGATTACGCCGGAAACTGCGAGTAATGTTCAGCGGTCGATGAAGGCGTTGGCGTACACGCCGACGGTGCGTCGGCGGGGGCCGCAGCGGCCGGCGCCGATTCGGTTG
>JBQCCH010000666.1:0-2110 GCA_051962375.1 Tepidisphaeraceae bacterium | reverse complement strand
TGCCGAGCATCAGGAACAGGACCGTGATCACCAGCACGGCCCCTTCGATGAGATTCTTCTGCACGGTTTGGATCGTCGCATCGACAAGCTTGGTGCGGTTCAGGACGGTTTTCGCACGGATATCGGGCGGGAGCGCCGCGTTGACGGCTTGCATCTTGGTGTCGACCGCCGCGGCAACGGTGCGGCTGTTGGCGCCCAGCAACATCACTGCCGTGCCGACCACCACTTCTTCACCGTTTTCGCTCGCCGATCCGGTCCGCAGCTCACGGCCCAGCAAAACATCCGCCACGTCGCGAACGAAGATCGGCGTCCCCCGACGTGTGCCCACGACAATGCTGCCGATCTGTTCGATCGTTTCGATCCTGCCGGTCGCGCGCACCAGGTAGCTTTCCCCTTTGTGTTCGACATAGCCGGCGCCCGTGCTGACGTTGTTGCGCTCCAAGGCGTCCAACACATCGTGGAAACCCAGGCCGTAACTCACCAGTTTCATCGGGTCCGGCTGCACATGGTACTGCTTGAGGTAGCCGCCGATGGTGTCAACCCCGGCGACGTCTTTCACGCCCTTGAGCTGCGGGCGAATGATCCAGTCCTGCACCTCCCGCAGGTACGCGGCCAACTCCATGTCTCCGCGCAGCAGGCGTCCCTCGGGCGTGAGATAGCCGCCATCGGCTTGCCACCCCGGCTTGCCGTCCGTCACGGCCGCGCCCTTTCCGCGAGGGTGCTCATACTCCACCGTGTACATATAGATTTCGCCCAGCCCCGTCGCAATCGGCCCCATCAGTGGCTCGGCCCCCGCGGGCAGACTTTCTTTCGCTTCCCCGAGCCGCTCGTTCACCTGCTGACGGGCGAAATAGATATCCACATTTTCGTCAAAAATCGCCGTCACTTGCGAAAAGCCGTTGCGCGACAATGACCGCGTGCTCTGCAGCCCCGGAATGCCCGCGAGCGCAGTCTCGATCGTGAACGTCACCTGCTTCTCGATTTCCAATGGCGACAACGCCGATGCGACCGTATTGATTTGCACCTGATTGTTGGTGATGTCGGGCACGGCATCGATCGGCAATTGACGCAGCGATCGCACCCCCACCGCGACCACAATCAAGGCCGCAATCATCACGTACCAACGATTCTGAATGGAGAACCGCAAAATTGCTTCCAACATGATCTGCTCTCTCAGTTCTGGTTTGAATCGGGTCCAACGATGACTCTCACTTTGCCCTCGGCAGGCAACGGAGTCGGAAATGTGACGGCGTAGGAAGCGGCGTTCGGGCGAGATCGGCCGACCCGCAGCGGCGGGATCGGCGGGAACCATTCGTCGCGTGCCGATTGCACCACGTTTCCACTCGCGTCGACGAGTTCCACGTGCACATGCCCCCGCGCGGGGCCGCCGACCGTTCCGATCCGGCTGACCCGGCCAGTGATGGTCACACCCGCATCCGTCTCAACAATGGCAGGCCTGCCGAGCGCGATTCGCTCACTCGGCACGAGCTCGACCGGCGTTCCACCCGCACCCGCGCCACCGGAAACACCCGTGCAGCCAACCAGAAGAGGAATGGTCGCCACAATCGCGTGCAGAATGTGTTGTTTAGTGATCATGACTCGCCTCCGACTTGCCGAGCTCAGCTTTCAAAATGAAGGATCCCGAAACCACGCCGCGCTCCCCTTCCCGCACGCCGGAAACAATCGGCACATACCCATTGATGGTGCGTCCGACGACGACGGCCTTTGGCGCAAACGTGTTCGGCTCTCCATCGATCGGGACGAACACGCAGGTTTTTCCTTCCACCGTCTGCACCGCCTCCTCGGGAACAGCGAGCACGGCTTTCCCATCGCGGCGCGCCTGGAGCAACGCGCGGGCAAACATCCCCGGCCGAAGCCGACCCTCCGCATTGGGGACGACGATGCGCAGCCGCGCCGTGCGCGTCAGGGCATCCACTTCGCCGGACACCAGCGACACTTCCCCCACAAGCGTTTCCCCCGGCAGCGCCGCCAATCGCACTTCCGCCTGACTGCCGACACCCAGGCTGCCCAGTCGCGCCTCCGGCACGTCGGCCAGCACCCACAGCGTGTCCAGGTTCGCCACCACCAGCAGCGAGTCCTTGTCGGGGGA
>JBQCCH010000665.1:0-4317 GCA_051962375.1 Tepidisphaeraceae bacterium | reverse complement strand
CGTGGTGGATGCGGCGATGCTGGATGTGTCGTACACAACGATCAAAGCACCGGCGGCCGGCCGGGTGACACGCAAGAACATCCAGCCGGGGCAATACGTGCAGGTGGGCCAATCGCTCCTGGCGGTGGTGCCGCAGGCATTCTGGGTGACGGCCAATTTCAAGGAGACGCAATTGACGCACATGCGCGTCGGTCAGCCGGTGGAGATCAGCGTTGACGCGTTCCCCGGCACGACTTTGCACGGGCATGTGCAGAGCGTGCAGGCGGGCACGGGCGCTCGGTTCAGCATGTTGCCGGCGGAGAACGCGACGGGGAACTACGTGAAAGTGGTGCAGCGCGTGCCGGTGAAGATCGTGCTGGATTCGCAGGACAATACCGAAGGGCTGCTGGGGCTGGGGATGTCGGTGACGCCGTCGGTGCGGCTGATTGATCCGCCGGCCGCTGGCACGCCGGGGTCGGAGACGGCGGCCGCCCGCTGAAATCACTGAATTTTCGTCATGCCTAACGCTGCCGATTCATCTGAAGGTTTTCGCAATGACCGGGTCGCGCCGTCGGTCGCACCGACGCTGGGCGGGCCGGCCGAATCGGTGAGCCCGGCGATCAGCCCGTGGGTGATCGCCGGCGTGGTGACGGTGGCGACGTTCATGGAAGTGCTCGACACCTCCATCGCGAACGTGGCCCTGCCGCACATCGCGGGGAATTTGTCGTCGTCGATGGAAGAAAGCACCTGGGTGCTGACGAGCTACCTGGTCGCCAACGCGATCGTGATCCCGGTGTCGGGCTGGTTGTCGTCGATCATGGGGCGAAAGCCGTTCTTCATGATCTGCGTGGCGATTTTTACGCTGAGCAGCGCGCTGTGCGGGATGGCGAGCAGCCTGGGGATGCTGGTGTTTTTCCGAGTGTTGCAGGGATTGGGCGGGGGCGGATTGCAGCCATCGGTGCAGGCGGTGCTGGTTGACCTATTCCCCGGCAAAAAGCGCGGCATGGCCATGGCGCTGTACACGATCGCGATGCTGGTCGCGCCCGTGCTCGGGCCGACCTTGGGCGGGTGGATCACGGACAATTATTCGTGGCGATGGATCTTCTACATCAACGTGCCGGTCGGCATCGTTTGCGTGTTGTTCGCGCAAACGCTGTTGCATGATCCGCCGTACCTGGTCGCGCAGCGGGCGGCGCGGCGGGGCCGGCCGCTGAACATCGATTTCGTCGGCCTTGCGCTGATCAGCCTGGGGCTGGCTTGCACTGAAATCCTGCTCGACAAGGGACAGCAGGAAGACTGGTTTTCCTCGCGGCTGATCATCGGGCTGGCGATCGTCGGGGGATTGGCGCTGGTGTTTGCGGTGATCTGGGAACTGGATCATCCGCGCCCGATTCTGAATCTGCGGCTGCTGGCGGAGCGGAATTTCATGCTGTGCTGCGTCATCGCGGTGGGGCTGTATGCGTGCATTTACGCGTGCAATGTGATCTTGCCGCAATTGATGCAGACGATGATGGGCTATTCCCCCACGAAGGCGGGGCTCATCCTGTCGCCGGCGGGGTTGTTCACGATGGCGCTGGTGCCGTTCGTGGGCTACATGCTGACCAAGGGCGTCGATCCGCGATTGCTGATCGGCCTGGGACTGGCGGTCGCGGGTGGGGCGACGCTGTGGATGGGCGGCCTCACGCTGGCGGCTGCGCCGTCGAACATTCTCTGGCCGCGGGTGCTGCAATCGTGCGGGGCGGGGTTGATGTTCGTGCCGTTGAGCACGATCGCGTTTCGGTTCCTCCCGCGTGAAGAAAGCGGCAATGCGTCGGCGTTGTACGCGCTGGTGCGCAACGAAGGATCGAGCGTGGGCGTGGCGCTGGTGACGACGCTGCTGACGCGGTCGACCCAGACGCACCAGGCGCTGCTGGTGGGGCACGTGAGCCAGTACAACACGATCGCCACCGACACGCTGAGCCAGCTGTCGCACGTCGCCCCCGGCGCCGACCCCACGCAGGGGCCGGCGATGGCGCTGCGGCTGGTGTATGACACGGTCGTGCAGCAGGCGACGATGCTCGCCTACGTTGACCAGTTCCGCCGGTTCGGGCTGCTGGTCGTGCTGATCGTGCCGCTGGTGATTTTGCTGCGCAAGCCCACGCTCGATAAAGCGGCTCCCGCCGAAGCGGTGCACTGAAGCCGCTTCAGGCCAGGTGCGGGTAGCGACGCCGCAGGTCGTCGGCGGCTTCGGCGCGGTCGGTGGCTTCGAGCCGTTGCAGATACTTCCGCAATGACGCGGGCTGACCGTTCGCGTCAAACTCGCGTGCGTGCTGGGGGCCGCCCTCGGAGATGACGGTCCAGAGCGGATCGGTCACGTCGCGGCCGGTGCGCGCCAGCGTCATCATCTGCTCGTCGTGCCATCGCGCCAGCCGCCAGCCGGCCTCGCGAAGGACGTCCGGATGCGCGTCGGCGACATTGAGCTGCTCGTGCGGATCGGCCGCCAGGTCAAACAACTGGTGCGGCGGGAACGGGTGGAAGCCGTCGAAATACGTCCGGATGTAGAGCCACTTCCCGAATCGCACGCTGCGCTGGCACACGTGGGCACACTGGCTCAGGATCAGTTCATCGCGCCCGGCGTCGGCTTTGCCGCGCAACGTGCCGGCGAAGCTGCGGCCGTTCCAGATCGTGGGGGTTTGATCGGCGGCGTTTAGCAGTTCCATGCAGGTGGGCGCCCAATCGAGATGATAGCGCAGCCCCTCGTCAACACGGCCGGCCGCGGCGCCGGGCCATTTGACGATGAAGGGCACGTTGCAGGTGGCCTTGTCGGCCGTTCCGTGTTCGCCGTAGATGCCTAATTCGCCCTGGTTTTCCCCATGGTCGGCCGAGATGATGATCGCCGTCTCGTCATACACGCCGGCCGCTTTGAGCTTCTGGATGATCTGGCCGACCATCATGTCGCAGTAGTGGATGCCGACGTCATAGCCGTCCATCCATTGCTTCAGGCTCGCCATGTCGGTGATGCGTCGCGGCTCCCGGGGATAGGTTTCAGGATTGCCGTCGGTATACATGCCCAGGTCCTGCGCCGAATGCGGGCCGGCGCGTTTCAGGTGGCGGGCGAGCAATGCTTCGGTGAGCCACGGCTCGATCGGCTCATTTTCAAAAGGATTGCCATACGAAGCGGGCACGCGATAAGGCGTGTGCGGATCCCAATAATTGATGTGCAAGTACCACTGATCCGAAGCGGCGTGATCGGCGAGCCATTGTTCGACGATCGGGTGCACGTCTTCGCCCGATTCCATGCCGGCGCCGCCCTGGTTGTGAATTTCGTTGAAGCCGGCGTAGTACTGGTGCGCCGCGTGGCGCTGGCCGAACGAAGAGATCATCGCGGTCTTGAAGCCGAGCTTTTGCAGTTGGCGGGGGAAGGCGTCGAGCTCGTAGGTGGATTGAAAACCGCGCGTGGGCCCGTGTCGGCGCACATCGGCGGCGGTTCCCCCGTGGCCGACCACGCCCGTCAGAATGCCGAATCGCCCCTGGTAAAACGAGGTACGTGACGGCAAGCAAGGCGCGTCGGAACAATGCACATTCGTAAACCGGGTTCCCTCGGCCGCCAGGGCGTCGATGTGCGGCGACGTTTTGCGCGGGTATCCGTAGCAGTGCAGGTGCGAGGGGTTCAACGCGTCTAGGTCGATGTAAACGATGCGCATGATGGAAATGCTCCTCCGAAAAAAATGCCGCGAACGCCGCGCCGTTGCCAAACAGAAATCATCACCGAAGAGTGTCGGAAGTGACGGACAAACGCGGGAAATCCCTATGTAGATGACCCTCAGATTAATCCAATCATCTGGGTATGCAACCATTCACATTGTTCCGGTGAACGCTAGGCTATCCGCCTGCGTACAGTACTTGTCGAGGACGTCATGGTATCGGAGCAACTGGAATCCACTACAACCGTCGACTTGCGGAATTGCGACAAGGAACCCATCCACGTTCCTGGCCGCGTGCAGTCGCATGGACTGATGCTGGTGCTGGACGGCGCCGAACTGGCGATTCGTCACATCAGCTCAAATGCCTCGACCCTGCTCGGCGTGCCGGCCGACGCCGTGCTGGGTCAGACGCTTGAGCGGTTTGTCAGCAGCAGCCTGTTCGCGGCGATTCGCGAGCGGCGCGATGACAGTTCGATGCAAGGCAATGTCGCCTATTTCGGGTCAACGCCCGCCGGGCCTAATGGCGCGACATTTCATGCACTGGTGCATCGGTACAAGGGACGGATCTTCCTGGAACTGGAGCCGGCCCGCAGCGCGGATGATGTTTCATTCCACAATTTGTACAGCCTGGTGCGCACCGCGACCGGACGATTGA
>JBQCCH010000664.1:0-2572 GCA_051962375.1 Tepidisphaeraceae bacterium | reverse complement strand
GCGTTATCAACCCCGCCCTAGCGGCGCCCCCACTCAGGGGGGGTTTTCCACCCCCCCCTACGGGGCTACCGCTTACCCTCGCGGCCGGCCCACGGCAGCGGGTGGTGTGGAAGCCAATTGGCTCCCATCAAAACCGCAAGTGAGCCTCCGTCGACGAACGGCCGGCAGCAAGAACCGCCACGCCGGCAAGATAGCTGACCAGACGACAAACGAAAAATGCGGGATGCGGAGCATCACGTCGGGCATGTCGATCAGCATTCCGCCCCGAGTCCTTGCGTCCAGGATGAATCCCCAGCGGTAAAGATAGAGCAGATAGCGAGACTTAATGAAGTAGCACCATCCCATGTCGGAACGTATGCGGAAGGCGATCGCGGGACCGCGGTACGTGAATTCGTCGGTGCAGATATAGCTGCGAAACCAGAGCGCGAGGACAGAGGCGCCCACGAAGAGCGAGACCATCGATGCGATGTTGACGCACCACCGCCAAATAACGCGACTCTGTTCACAGGCCCGCGGCGGCCGGAGGACTTAACTGACCGTATCGCCCGAGCGACCCCGACGCCGGGGCCGGTCCACTGCGGCGGGGGGTTAACCGGCGACCGGAGCGCTTACCGTCCGAGTGTAGCAGACCAAAGTACACCCGCGATGATTAACGCGACGCAGGCTGGACAAGCCGCACCAATTGCGCCGATAGGCGGGTCCATCGTTTGGGCCATTTTGGCTACCTCAAAACCCCAATATGCGGCGAAGGCAATCAAAACCGACGCCGCGAATCGGAAGCCAGACTTTGCCGATTTGTTCATCGGCGGTTTCGGTAACTTCGGCGGTTCGAGCACGTGTCCCTCGCCAGCTAACGGATCAACATTCACTGGCCGGGGCCGACGACCCGCTTTCGAATCACAGGGACCGTCTTAGCCCCGGTTCGGCGCCGGGTTTGGTTATCCCCGCATCGCCGACGGCAGCTCGACGAACTTGATCCTGCCATCATGCGTTGCCTCAATATAGAAGGAGACGGGCCACTCGTTCGCCGGGCAAGTCTCGAGGTAACGCTCGGAGGGATCGTCGCCCATCACGGCCACATCGCCGTGGCCGAAATGCTCCTCGATGAACTGCGCGACGCCCAGCTTGAATTGCTCGTGAGTTGCCTTGCCGGGCCAGAACCGGCCTTCTTTGTACTTTCCGAGGTACAACACGTGTCGGCACGTCTTGCAGAGGATGTGGCCGTCGTATGCCATGCGGGGATAACATCTTATTCAATCGCACTTCCGTGCGGAAACCATTTCGACCCCGGCTCGGCGACGGCCGTTTGTGGGCTCAAAAATATCGGCGAAGCATGGTCTCGGTCAATCGGCGGGGCATGCCCGATCCCCCGGAACGCTCGCGCGGCGGTCGGCGGGATTTCATTCCGCCCTACGGGAATCGTCGCAAACATGGCACCGCGGGCGTCTTGCGGCTGCATCATTCCTGATTTGATCATGCGATGTGGCTGCGGTTCGCGGGCAATTTGTCATCCGGGGGGTAAGATCGCACAATATCCCGCTTATGCCCAAGAAGCTGTACCTGGAAACTTTTGGCTGTCAGATGAATGTCCTGGACAGCGAGCTGGTCCTCAGCCAACTGCACGCGCAGGGGTACGAAAGCACCGATGACCGCGAGCACGCGGACGTCATCCTGTACAACACCTGCTCGGTGCGAGAGCACGCGGAGCAGAAGGTCTGGAGCCGGCTGGGGGAGCTGCGCGAGCGCAAGCAGGAGCAGCCGGGCCTGGTGATCGGCGTGATCGGCTGCATGGCCGAGCGCGAGGGCGTGGATATCTTCAAGCGCAACCCCCACCTGGACATCCTCTGCGGCCCGGCCGAGCTGGATAAGCTGCCGGCGATGGTGCATAACGCGGTGGTGGGGCAGTTGAGGGGTTCATCGGTTGATCCGTTGATCCGTGGCCTCTCGACTTCCGACAGCGCCACCGATCAACCCATCAACCGATTAACTCCTCAACGCGAACGCCAGGTCGCCCTCCTCGGCAACTCCACGCGTCGCAGCAGCACGCTGCAGGTGGCGCGGGATGAATTGGAATTGCTCGATTTATCGCGGGCGGTGTCGGCGAGCGATGACGTGTCGCAGGCGTATGTGCGGATCACGCGCGGGTGCAACAAGTTCTGCACGTATTGCGTGGTGCCCTACACGCGCGGGCCCGAAGTGCATCGGCCGCCGGGGAACATTATTGAGGAAGTGCGGAAATTGGTCGACGCCGGCGCAAAGGAAGTGACGCTGCTGGGGCAGACGATCAATCACTACTGCTTCGAGCACGGCGACGGCCGGCGGACGACGTTCGCGGATTTGCTCTACGCGATCCACGAGGCCACGCCCGATCTGCCGCGGCTGCGGTTCGTGACGAGCTACCCGCGGGATTTCACCAACGAAGCGCTGCAGGCGATGCGCGACTGCCCGCGCATCTGCCGATACCTGCACGCGCCCGCGCAACATGGGAGCAACCGCGTGCTGAAACTGATGAATCGCGGGTACACGATCGAGCAATATCGCGACTTCATCGACCGGGCCCGCGGAATGATGC
>JBQCCH010000663.1:0-5570 GCA_051962375.1 Tepidisphaeraceae bacterium | reverse complement strand
GTCATCATGAATTCAATGGCCGATTACGGAACCGTGACGAACGTCGTATACACCGCGATGTCTTGCGCGGGCCCGGTGTAATTGCTGGTCTTGCCGGTTTGGCCCGGCGTGGCGGCGAGGTTGTCGAACCCGCGCCCCAGCACATAAGCAACGGCCTTGCCGTTGACATCGACGGAACTGGCTGCGGTCGTCGTCTGAATGCCAATCGCCGTGATGTCATCCCCATCGCCGAACTTGCCCGAGGCACCGGGATCATTGATAGAGTCGTAACCAGGGGCCAACTGCCACTTATTCGTTGCCGGATCCAGTACGCCAACGCGGAAGATGTGACCATTCATGCGGCCAATGTCGGCGATCGGCGTTTTGATCTGGTCATCCGAAATAACGATGTAAGTGCCTTCAGTAATCGCCTGAGGCACGGCATCGTATTCCGGCTTGGCAGTGAAACCGCTGCTGGTATTATTGTTCACGCTGTCAAATGCCGCCTGGTAAGTCCCACTCGTGCTGTCGTAGGTGATGACGACGCATACCGGGCGTGGTTCTAGATTGTAGATCAAGGGCTGCGCGGCGGCTGGTGCAAGCACATCGCCTGAGACGCCCCCGGCTGCCGTCGATCCCATGACGAAATTAGAATGGGTCGTGGCTTGGGCGTTTAGGACGATCATTTGTGCAGCACTCGCAAGTTTGGCGTCAGTTACTACACCCATTCCATTACTGCTGACGAGGATATCCCTTTTGTAAAGGATGACGCTGGCGTTGCGGTCATCTGCTTTGTTGATGAATTGGCTCGCGACGGCCATCCATTGCGCGTCTCGCCTGTTTGGTGTGCCGCCGCCGGCGTTGCCGTCGGGGAAAACACGTGCGTCGTGCAGCGAACGGACGACCCCCGGGATCGTCGTCACATGTGAAAAACCATCCGCCGCCGGAACTCGAGACGCAAATTGCGATTTATCGTTTGGAACAACGGCCGTCGGCGACAGATCGATCTTAGTTGCAGGCGAGGCCGGCGAAACGGTGAGCGGAAACAGACTATCAGTGTCAGTCGTGACACCGGTATAGTTCAATTTGGTGGCAGCAAGCTGCTCGAATCTCGCCACCGCACCGCGCGCGTTGGCGGCGGCGGTGGTTTCGTCGATCGTCAGCTTCGTTTGCTGCAGCCCCACCGGGAAGACCGCGGCGATCATGATGAAGCCGATGCCCAGCACCACGACGGCGAACATCAGCTCGACGAATGAAAAACCACGGGACGAAAAACCCCGCGCCGAAAAACCACGAGCTGAGGAAGCACGGGCGGAGCAATCGCGTTCTGAGCAATGACGGGCACGGGCTGTTGGATGAAATCGCATCGTTATTCTCCCTTCACCAAGGTGCCGTTGTAACGATTGACCATCACAGGCGTGGCGTTCTGATCAAGCCAGGCATCCTGCCCGGCCGGCGTGAATCCGGCGGCGACATTTTTGAAGATTTCGGTGTCGTAAAACACGAATCCCAGTTGCGACTGCAGATCGATGCTTTTGTTCAACGTCGCATCGTATCCGAGCGGCCAGGTGGTGTTGAACGTCATGTGCGGGGAGACCGGGTCATCGCCCATGTTCCCGTTGGCCGCCCCCAGCCGGTCGCCGAGCAGACCTTCGTACAGGATGAAGAAGTTGTCGAGTACGATCTGGCCGGTGGCATCGAACATGCACACCGCGGGGTTGAAGTAGCGGCTGCTGGCGGGGTTGCCGCTGACTGAGTCGGTGTAGATCACGGTGTTGCCCAGACCGCGAACGCTGATCCCGGTCGGCAGGCTCGCGTATTCGTGATTGAGGACAAACTCCAACACTTTGTCACCCGTGGCCAGCTTCTGGGCCGACTGCATGACGCGCCAGTGCGTCGCGTCGTTGTTGGGGGTATTCGCGCCGCTGTCGACATACGCTTGGATGCAGACATACGACTTGCCGGACGAGCCGGTTGGGTAGCGCACGTATTGACCGCGTTCGTAGGAGACGGTTGTCCCGCCCGGGCCGGTGCTGCCGGCCGAGAAATCGCTGAAGGGGTAGCTCTTCAGCCGCACTTCAGCCACTTCATCGCGGCCGGAGGCGGCATTGTGGTAGACGACGACGCCGCGATCATCCTGGATGCCGATCGCATCCGCGCGGGCGATGCCGAGGGCGGCGGCGAGCTGGTTGCTGCTGGCTTCGATGCTGCGCGCGCCGGTCATGAAATTGAAGGCCGGCAACGCCAGGGCGATCAGCAGCACGATGATGCCCATGACCACCAGGATTTCAATCAGCGTAAAGCCCGCGCGGCGCAAGGCCGATCGGGCGGGCGAGTGCGGGAGAGTGACGGAAGTTCGGTGGCACATGGTCTATTGTCCGAACGAGTAGATGTTGTCATCGCCGGTGGTCAGGTTGCCGTCCGGCCCCGGGCTGACCCAGAAGGGACGGTGATCCGGCGACGTGATCGTCGCGAGCTGATCGCTGTAGTTGTTCTTGTCGTTCGGGTCGCCCGAGCCCTTGTAGCCGCGGTTCACGCCGGTCAGGCCGCCGCCGGGAACGAAGTAGATCGGATTGCCCCAGCCATCCAGGAGAACCACGCCGTCAACGGGGTTCTGCGCGGTGGGATAAACGCCGTCCGGCGCAGAGAGCGTGGCATCCGGGCTGCCGGGGAAAATGTCTTTGACGATCCGGTCGGCGGACATTTTTTCGATCGATTCGCGATTCTTCGGGACGGCCCGGAGTCGCGCGATGGTGCGAGCCGTCTCATCGCGGAGGTAGCGCTCTTCAAGCGTGGTGGGTTTTGGCGCGATGACGGAGCAATACAGTGCGTTATTGGCCGACCCGGTCGGCGCCGCCTGCCAGCGGCTGGTGTTGGCACTGGAATAGCCGGAGGGGAGCGTATCCAGCGTGCTGGTGAGTTCGTACTCATTCAGCAGGCCCTTGCAGTTTTCCAGCTGGTTGTTGGTGACGCGGGTCTTGGCGGTGCCGCCGACGACCTTAAAGCCGATGACGGCCAGCGTCACCAGCACGGCGATAATTCCTACCACCACCAGCACTTCAATCAACGAAAATGCCCTTCGCCCGATCGGGCGCTGAGCGAGTCGGCTGGGGGAGACCGGGTGAGAAAAAGGCGTTGGGTTCAATGGCATCGGGCGCTCCGCAGGCTAATTCTTCGCGGTGTCCACCGAGACAGGGGTGAATTCGCTGGGCTGCAATTGCTCATAACTGTAGAGATTGTCGCTTCGGGTGAGATACCGGCCGTCCGGGCCGGCGCTGAAGCAGAAGGGGCGATTCCGCGGCGCCATCCCGATTTGCGGGTCTTGCGACGGCAAATAGCCGATCGGATTGCCCCAGGCATCGACCACCGGGTCGGGCGTGTTCAGCAACTGGCGTACCACGACGTTCGACGCCGCTGCGTACGCGGCGATCTCGGATTCATCCGCGCCCGCGTCGGGCACGGGGGGAAGGTTCGCCTCGGCGGGTTGAGAACTGGCGCTTGCGGGGTCGAGGCGCAGGGCGGCATCGAGCTGGCGGAGCGTTTCCCGCGTGATCCGGTCGGCCGAGGTAGCCCGCACGTAGCGGGCCAGGCTCACCATCAGCCCCATGACGATCACCAGCGCCGCCAGCGTCGTCAGGAGTTCGAGAAAGGTGAAAGCACGAGGCAGGAGCGGAGAGTTCACAGCCAATGCGATGCGTTTCTTTGGCATGAACTGTCCACTCTTAACGCTCCACTGCGAACTTTCTTTTACCGGAAGGTGGTGATGTCATCGCAGGCGGCTGCGGTGCGGCGGTTTTGGTCGACGTTGGCGCCGGATTTATCGAAATCGCCCGCGGTCGTGCTGCCGGGGTTGTTCGCGCCCGCCGGGCCGAACGTGGTATCGGGGCCGGCCGACCAGAGGACGAAGTTCGCCGGCTCCAGCGCTGGCTCGCTGGCGTCAATTTTGCCGTTCACGTTGTAATCGCCCAGCAGGATCGCGATGCGGGCGTAGCCGGTGAAATCGGCGTCCAGCATCTCGGTGACGGTTCGGCTGAAATACGCGAGGTCGTGATACACCGACAGCCAGGGCTTGACGTTGGGGACGGTCCGCAGCGCCACCAGGCCGTTCGCATTGCTGACCGAGGATTTGGTCTGGGTGGGGAAATACAGGATCGGCGAGTTGTAGCGGTCCAGGATCATGAAGCCGCTGAAGTGATAATTTTCCGGCCGCAGGTACGGGCCGTACACCTGCCCGCTGGCGGCGTGGGGGCCGTTGTTGTCGGCGAGGGTGTTGAGGCGCTTGCGGAACCCCGGTCCATCCTTGCCGTCGAACGGGTTGAACGGCGCCCACCAGCGGTTGGGGGTGGGCGAGGTGTTCAACGAATTGCCGGTGTTGTTGTTTTGCAGCGACACGTACAGGCCGAGCCCGGTGCCCTGCAGGTATTGGGTGAACGTGGGGGCCGATCCATCAACGACGACTTGGCCGAGGCTGTAGGTGGTGCCGCTGTTGTAGCTGGCGGGGATGGTCAGGCCGGTGCCGCTGTTTCGCAGGGTGTTGTCGGCGACGGGATTGGTGCCGGGGTTGTAGCTGGCGTTGCCGATATCGTCGGGGCTGACCGAGCCCGTGTAATAGTGGGCGGCATCCCCCATGCCGAAGAGTGCTTTGCCCAGGACGGCGGCGCCGGTGTTGTCGGCATCGACGGACGGGTAATTGCCGTCGAAATCGGCCTTGTACTGGTCGAGCGCGGTGGCAATCGACTGCAGGTCCGCCTTCTGGCGGGTGATGATCGCCTTTTTATACGCCAGGCTCACCGCCGGCAGCAGGATGCCGATCAAGAGCACGATGATGCCGACGACGACCATCAATTCGATCAGCGTGAAGCCGCTGGCCGATCGACGGACGGATGGCCCGGAATGGGGTGCCGGCACGTTAGTTGCGAATGTCATCGGCGGTTCCGTAAAGACCATCGGGGCCGGCACTGATCAGGATGTATTGGTCCTTGTGCTGGGGGACGAGCGTGGTTGAGGTCGAGAGTTCGGAATTCCCGAAGTACGCGGGCAGGCCGGCCGGGAGATAGCCGGTCGCGGGGTAGTAATCGGAAATGGTCTTGGTGCCGTTCGGATCGGGCTTGCCCGTGTCCGATTGCGGGAACCCATAGGCCGCCAGTTGCAGGATGTCGTACTGCGGCGAGTTCGGGGTGGCCGATCCGGTGTACGAAATGAAGCCCGAAGCGCCTTTGTTCGCCCGCAGGTACAGGATCGGGCGCGGCGAACCGAAGCTGTCGAGGATTTCCGGCAACGGCGAGTCGGTCGGCCGGGCGGTTTCGGGCGAGGCATAGGGCCCCATCCACTCGCCCGCGGGGAGACCGGTACCGATGTAGCGTTCGTTGGGGACGGTGGTCGTCAGTTCCCCGGGCTGGGCTTCCATGAAGGCCGGCGTTTTTCCGGGCTTCGCCGAATTCAGGCTCGCCGGGCCTTGATTGATCGCGTTGAGATCAAATTGGTACGTGTTGGCGGTGGTCGTGGCGGTGAGCCCGCCGCACAGGGCCATCACCAGATTTTCCGACGAGGTCAGCGACGTCGTGGCAGAAGGATTGCCGACGGGGTCATTC
>JBQCCH010000662.1:0-2077 GCA_051962375.1 Tepidisphaeraceae bacterium | reverse complement strand
TATTTGCGCGATCCATCGAGTATACCGCAAAAAGCCAACAGCCGACTGCGCGAACCCATAAAAAAGCCTTTCGGACCCGACCGTGGCGACAACTCGCGCCTTCCCGGTCGGGAAAATTCGTGAGGAACGACTTGGCCAATTGCGATTTCGTCGTCCGCATGCACAATCCGTCGCACCGCGCTCCGTCCCACTTTCGGGATCTGCGACATTGCAATTGGCAAGCTCATGATTCGAACAAAAATCATCGCAACGATGGGACCGGCCGTCAGCACGCCGGACACGCTTTACAGCCTCTTCGAAGCCGGCGTCGACATCTGCCGGCTCAATTTCTCGCACGGCGAGCTCTCCAAGCACCTGGAAACGCTCAACCTCAGCCGTGAAACCGCCCGGCGGTTCGCCCACCCGATCGCCGTCCTGGGCGACCTCTGCGGCCCGAAGATCCGCCTCGGCAAGGTCGCCCCGCAGGGCCAGTCCGACGGCATGCCCGTCAACGTCGGCGATGAAATCGTCGTCCAGCGCGAGCCCATTCTCGGCCAGAACTTCCGCGTCTCCACCACGCTCGAAACCTTCGTCGACGACGTCAAAGTGGGCGATCGCATCCTCATCGAAGACGGCCTGCTGCGATTTGTCGTTACGGACAAATCGGCGAACGAAATCCGCATGCGCTGCATGGTGGGCGGCATCGTCAAGAGCAGCAAGGGGATCAATCTGCCGAACACCGTGGTGAATGTGCCTTCAATCACCGACCGCGACTGGGAATGCGTCGATTGGGCGATCGAGCACGAACTGGATTACCTGGCCCTGTCGTTCGTCCGCCGGGCGAAAGACCTGGACCTGCTGCGCGGGCACCTGCAATACAAGAAGGCCCGTGACATCTCGCTGATCGCGAAGATCGAAAAAGCCGAAGCCATCACCGAACTGGACGCGATCGTGGAAGCCAGCGACGGCCTGATGGTCGCCCGCGGCGACCTGGGCGTGGAAATGGACGTCAGCCAGGTGCCGATCATCCAGAAAGACATCATCCGCCGCTGCCAGCGGGCGGGCAAGCCGGTCATCGTGGCAACGCAAATGCTCCAGAGCATGATCGACCAGGCCACCCCCACCCGCGCCGAAGTCAGCGACATCGCCAATGCTATTTTCGACGGCACCGACGCCGTCATGCTGTCGGCCGAAACCAGCGTGGGCAAGTTCCCGACGGTGGCCGTCCACACGATGGCCCACACCGCGCATGTCACGGAAGAATATCTCGACACCCACCTGCGCAAAGACGCCGACCCGCCCCGGCTTGCCTCGCTGAACAACGCCTCCACCGCCCTGGCGCGCGGCGCGTGGCGCATCGTGAATGACCTGGGCATCAAGCTCGTGGTCATCTGGAGCCAGACCGGATCGACGGCGCGCGTTTTCTCCAAGCACCACTTTCACTGCCCGATCGTGGCCCTGTCGAGCGACTCGGCCGTACTGCGTCGCATGGCGATTCATTACGGCGTCATCCCCCACCAGATGAATCGGCCCGCGCAGATGAGCGAATTGTTCGCACAGGTCGATACGCTCATCAGCAAACGCAAATACGCCGGCGACGGCGACCGCATCCTCATTGTCGCGGGGTGGTCGCCGGCACTACCGGATACGATGAACGGCATTATCATTCACACCGTGGGCGAGCGCTGGACCGCCCTGAGCCCCACCGGGGCAGTCGAACCGACGCAGGGACCTCAATGATCCGCCGCTCTCGAATCCCATCGCTCGTGCTGGCCGCTGCCGTCGTCGTTGGAGGGATCGGGTGCGAGTCCGATCCGCTGGCGAACGTGAACTCCACCCAGCCGAGCATGGCCACCGATGTCGACCCGGCAACGGCCACCAATGAATACTGGCTCGCCAAGACGCCCAGCTACAGCATCAGCGACTCCAGCTTCGATCGGCTGTGGAATGCGGCGGAGACCGTCAGCGAGGATTACCTGTTCCAGATCGACCGCCGCGACAAACGCAGCGGCGTGATGACGACCCTGCCGAATGTCTCGGCGCAGTGGTTCGAATTCTGGCGCCCCGAACTGCAGACGGCCGAAGACAAGCTGATCAG
>JBQCCH010000661.1:0-5337 GCA_051962375.1 Tepidisphaeraceae bacterium | reverse complement strand
GCCCGGGAATGTCTCAAAAACAGCACGCCATGCGAAGGCTTCGCATGGCGTGCTGCTTTTTTGCGGATCGGCGTCTAAACGAGGGAGAGCAGGATGTCACAGCCCTGCACCAGTTTGTCATCGGTGGTGGCATAGCTGATGCGGAAATGGGCGTCCTGGCTGCTGAAGACGTTGCCGGGGATGATCAGGACATTTTTCGCGATCGCCCGCTCGACGAATTCCGTGGCCGTCGTACCGGCGGGGACCTGCGGGTAAATGTAGAACGCGCCGCCCGGCTTCTCGACGGCGAATTTGCTGCTGAGGCAACCAAATACCAGATCGCGTTTTCGGCGGTACTGATCGACGTAACCCTTCATGTCCACGTCCAGCGCCGCCAGTGCCGCGTACTGGAAGGGGGCGGGGGCGCAGACGAAGGTGTATTGCTGCAACTTGGTCATCTGGGCGACGACGTCGGCATCGCCGAAGACGTAGCCGACGCGCCAGCCGGTCATTGCGTGGCTCTTGCTGAAGCCGCGGAGAACGATGACGTGGTCGTAGTATCGCAGCGGCGATGCGAGCCCGGCATGCGACGATGCGGCGGGGGCGGCGTCCGGTTCGACGATCGGCGTGAAGGGGGCGGCGGCCTTGTGTTCTTCCGTGGGCGCGGGGATGGCCACTTCCTGCCGATCGTAAAGGAATGGCTCGTAGATTTCGTCGGACAGGATCAGCAGGTGATGCTTTTTGGCGATTTCAACGGCCTGCTTGACCTCGGCTTCGCTCATCACCCGGCCGGTGGGGTTGCTGGGCGAATTGAGGATGAGCATCTTCGTGCGCGGCGTGATGGCGGCTTCGACCTTGTCCGCGGGGAACTGAAAATCGGGATGGCTGTCGACCACGACCGGCGTGCCGCCGGCCATCGTGAGCAGGTGCTTGTACATCACGAAGTAGGGGTCGAGGAAGATGACCTCGTCGCCCGGGTCGACCGTTGCGAGGATCGCCAGCAGCAGCGCGCCGGATACACCGGAGGTGATCAGCACCTCGCCGACATCGCGGCCGAACTCTCGGGTGAGATCGGAGCGGAGGCGTTCCCGCAGGGGGGCGATGCCCTGCGTTTGCGTGTAGCGGTTGTGGCCCACCTTGATCGCATCGACGGCGGCGGCTTTGGCGATTTCCGGAACGTCGAAATCGGGAAGGCCGATCGAGAGATTGATCGGATCCTTCATCTTGGCGGCCAGGTCGAACACGCGGCGGATGCCCGAAGCGTCGACGTTGTGAGCCCGGGAGGAAATGAACGAACGTGGAGTCATGGGATATCCGCGGTGGATTGGGCAGGTACGTGAAAAAGTGACAAGGTGCCGCAAAGCACCTTGTCACGTGATCGGGATGTCGATCGACTTATTTCTTCTTGGCAGCAGGAGCGGCGGCCTTGGCGGCGGGGGCGGCAGCCTTGGCGCCAGCGGCGGGCTTCGCGCCGGCAGCGGCATCGGCGGCTTCTTCCTTCTTCTCCGCCTTGCCGCCGACGATCAGCTTGCGGTTCCCCACCTTCGGCAGGCCGAATACGCCTTTGCTTTCGTCCCACTTCTTTTGTTCCGCCAGGCGCAGCAAACGTTCGCCGCGGGTCAGCACGTTGCGGTGACGCACGAGTGAGCTGGCGCTTTTCAGACTGGAATCCATCGACATAGCAATACCTCTTGCGAATTTGCGAGTCGCACAATCTAACCGCTGATTACCCATATTTCAAACGTGCGAAGGGGCGAGGAGGGAGTTTGTGTCCGATAAACCGATTTTTCGAACAAATCGGCGGATTTGTTTGCATGGGCGGGGTTTGAATTCGACACCGGATTGGCGCGCCGCACCGCGAGCCGAGCGGCTGACGTTGGGTCGGCGGCGGGGAGTGCGGGCGCCGTGCAACTGAAGGCAGAGCCATGATTTTCAGAAGCCAAAGCGCCCCAGTCCCCCGCAAGCCGATCGCCTGTGACGTGGGCACCGGTACGATCGATTTTCAGGCACTGTTGCGCGAGGCGGTACGCTGCGTGAATGACACGTACCAGAATGCCGTCGATGATCTGCTGAGTCTCTGCGGTCAATTGGACCAGGCGGTGGCGGAAATCAGCGGCGGCCTGTTGCGCATCAAAGTGGTTGAACTGTCCGACAGCCCGGAAGAAGTCGCCTACGAAATGCAATTGCATGACCAGACCCGGCACCTGCACAGCTTTTACATGTACAAGGTGACCGTCGCCGGCTACCCGGTGACGTTCGGCCCGCGGGGGGCTGGGTCGAATTTCAACGGGCTGGAAGGCAAGGCCCTTAGCAAGCGCGACCTGGAGCAGCATTTCGCGGAACTGTTGACGAATAATCGCTCGCCGCTGGTGATTCAGATCAGCTTTGCGTTGCGCAAGGCGTCGAAGTGCCCGTGGCCGGTCGCGGCGTAGCCCGCTGGATCGGTCAGATGGAGCGCGAAGATTGAGCAGCCGCGGGGGCGGTCCTCTGTTGTCCTTGTCAGCATCCCTCCTTCCGTTCGCCCCGCTGAAGTTGCGGGCGCGGCGGCGTCTTTCGTTTGTGGCGTCGATGGGTTAGAACGCTCGCATGCCGCTCGGCTGGTGCGACGGCGATCGATCGGCGGATGACGCTCTATGGATCCACAGGCCTTGACGCTCGCGGTGTTCGTCTTTCTCATCGGGGCATGCGTCGGCAGCTTTTTGAATGTCGTCGTCTATCGGATGCCCCTGGGGCTGTCGATCGTTTCGCCGCCGTCGTCGTGCCCGAAGTGCAAGCATCGGCTGGCCGCGTTCGACAACGTGCCGATTCTCGGATGGCTTTGGCTTCGCGGAAAATGCCGGTATTGCGGCAACCCGATATCGCCGCGCTATCCGATCGTCGAATTCATCACGGCCGCCTTGTTCCTGGCGCATTACCTGCTGCTGTTTCACTTCGGGTGGGGACCGTATCAACAGACGCTGACGCAAACGATCTACGGCACGAGCGAGCGAACGATCCGGCCACTGACGATCGCCAATGATTGGCCGATCCTGGTGATGCATTTGTGGCTGATTGGGTCGCTGCTGGCGGCGAGCTTGATCGACTGGGAACACTTCATCATCCCGCTGGAAATCTGCTGGGCAACGTTGTGCGTCGGCGTGGTAGGGCACGCCCTGGGTCGGCCGCCCGGGACGCTGGGTTCGCTGCATTTCGGCGCGCAAATCAATGCGGCCACGCTCGGGGCGGGGCTGGGGCTATCGCTGTCGCTGCTGTTTTTGAAGATCGGCGTCTTCCGTCGCAGCTTTCAGGACGATGCGCCGCTTCTGGAAAAGGATGTGGCGTTGCTGCCGGAGGAGGAACGTCCGGATCCCTGGCCGCCCGCGCGGATTCGGGCGGAGATGCGGCGCGAGATGCTTTTTCTGCTGCCGCCGCTGGTGCTGGCGGGCCTGTTTGCCGGGGGGCTGATCCTTCGTCCGAACCTCGCTTCGGCTGTTGCGCCTTGGCTTACCGAAGCGCATGTTTCCGGGGCGCTGGGGTCGTTGTGCGGGGCATTGATCGGGGCATTTGTGGTCTGGTTTTTCCGGATCGCCGGCAGCTACGGGTTCGGCCGGGAGGCGATGGGGCTGGGCGACGTGCACCTGATGCTGGGCGTGGGGGCGATCGTCGGGCCGGGCGCAGCCACGGTGGCGTTTTTCATCGCCCCCGTGTTCGGCCTATCGATTGCGATCATCCAGCTGATGCTCCGCGGCCGCCGCGAAATCCCGTACGGCCCCTATCTGAGCCTGGCGACTTACGCCGTTTTATTGTTCTACACGCCGATCGCAGAGTACCTTGGCCCGGGGTTTGAGGGGCTGGTCTGGGCTGTGCATCCTTAAGAGATTGATCATGAACCTTTGGACGAAAATCCGCATCTGGTCGAAAGTCGCGCTGCTGAGTGCGGTGGCGCTGTACCTCATCATTTTCGTCTTCATGAACACGGGGAGTGACAAGCAAATTTCGGTGTGGGTGTGGTTCGGCAAAGCGCCGAATGCTCCGATTCTGGTCTACCTGCCGGCCGCGTTTTTGATGGGGGTGGTGACGACGTTGCTGACGCGCACCATCTGGCGGACCGTGCGGCAGTTGCAGGAGATGAAGCGCAAGCGGATGGAAAAGGAAGCGACCGCGATCATCACGCGTGCGGCGAAGCTGCGGGTGCGCGAGCAGCAGGAGGCGGCCGCCGCGCCGACGCCCCCGCTCCATGATGCGGACTGATCGCCGAATCGGCGGAGGCGGGCGTGCGACTTTGGGAGTGGAGCAATCTGTGGATCATCGGCATGCCGGTTGGGGTGATGATCCTGTATTCGCTCGGCCGGACCGTGGTGGGCCGGTTCCGCCGGGACAGGCAGACGCCGGGCGGGGTGCTTCCCGCCAAACCGATCTCGACCGCAGCGCCCCCGGGGCGCGGGTGCCTGGTCGCTTTCGGGAGCGTCTTCCTGCTTGCCGGGCTGGGGGTGCTGACATTTCTGGTTTTGGTGCCGATCTACCGATCGGTGAGCGCCCGGCATTGGCCGCACGTGCCGGGCGTTGTGATTGCCAGTGCAGTGCAGCGTCACAGCGGCGACGACGGCGACACCTATTCCATCGAGATTCGCTATGGCTACCGCGTCGCCGGCCGCGCCTACGAGGGAAGCCGGTACGATACGACCGTTGGGTCTTCAAGCGGCTATGACGCCAAGCAGCGGATCGTCGCGAAGTTTCCGCCGGGTGCGCACGTCGAGGTGTTTTACGACCCCGCCGATCCGTCCAACGCGCTGCTGAGCACGGCAATTCCGCGCGACGTCTACCTATTTTTCTGGTTTCCGTTGATCTTTATCGGCGTGGGGCTTGCTGTGGTGATCGGCGGGTTGCGCCAGAAATCCGCGGCTATGGCGCTCGCGGGAACAGATGCCTCGGGCGATGAGCCGGCCGCTTTCACGAGCATCGGTCGCCGGCGCGTGAGTGCCGGCGTTCTGACGGCATTCGCGCTGCTCTGGAATGGGTTCCTGTTCATCATGGTTCGGAATACGGGTGTCACCTGGTTCGCCATCCCGTTTGTGCTGATTGGCCTGGCGATTGTCGGCCTGGCGGTTTACCAAATCCTGGCGCTGATGAATCCGATCGTGAGCGTCACGGTCGACCGTTACCCGATTCGCCTCAACGAACCGGCCGATTTTGCTTACGAACTCAAGGGGCGTGCCGAGCGGATTCAACGCCTGTCACTGACGCTGCAGGGCCTGGAAAAGGTGACATTTCGTCAAGGGACAGACACGCGCACGGAATCGTCCGTGGTTTACTCATTGAATTTGCTGTCGACCGTCGATCCCCGCGAGATACGCAGCGGCCGATGCACGTTCACATTGC
>JBQCCH010000660.1:0-4982 GCA_051962375.1 Tepidisphaeraceae bacterium | reverse complement strand
CAGCGAGCCGGTTGTGCGGGAGATGGCGATCGGGGCTCAGAAAAACAGTGGGGCGCATTTTGCATTGTCGATCAGCGGGATCGCCGGCCCGGAAGGGGGCAGCGAGGCGAAGCCGGTCGGTACGGTCTGCATCGGCTTTGCGGCCGGCGACCAGGTGACCGCGCGCACCTTCGTCTTCACCGGCGATCGTGCCGCCATCCGTGACCGAAGCGCCAAGATGGCGCTGACCCTGCTCCGTTTCCATCTGCTCGGAGAGCCGGTCCCGTTCTGATCGCACCGCTTGTCCGCGCCGGCCGGCCCCGGTGTGCCTGTCAGTCTGACAGACGCACCGGGGTCGCTGTCATTTTTGACACCACCGCTCGCCTCTTCGTCACCCGCGGATCGTTCGTAAGTTGCTGTGATGCATTGTCTTAAAGACGTAGGCGTGGCCGTCGACGTTTGGCACGCGGGTTGTTTTAGATCGGGAAAGGAAACCAGCGCGGGCGTTCTGCGCGGGAGATCGACTCATGGTGACGGCGAACAATCGATTAACTGTGTTGCTCGCCAACGAGCAGGAAGGGTGGCACCGGACGGTGCGCGGGCTGCTCGCGCCGCAGGGCGTGCGGACGGTTTCCGTTCGCACGGGGCGCGAAGTGCTGGATGCGGTCGAAAATGACCACGTGCATGTGGCCGTTCTCGATACCGGGATGCCTCAGCTCGGCGGAATGCAGGTCATGAAAATGATGCAGCAATCCGCCAAGGCCAAGGGCGTGCCGGCGATCCTGCTTGCCGACCATCTGACCGATCAGCTCATGCATGAAGCGCTGCAGTTGCATGCCTTCAGCGTGTTGAGCAAGCCGGTGGATTTCAACGTGTTGCTCGACTCGCTCGCCCGGGTCATCCGGCGGCATTACAAGGACCGCTGGCCTACTTAACGAAATACAGTCATGGGTCATTCGTCTTTTGTCCTTCGCGAACGGCCCCTGACTCCAAGACGGATGACGAAGGACAGTTTGAGAAAGACCTCATCGCAGGTTGGAGAAATCATCATGGCAACCAAGCTTCGTCCTCTCGGCGGCAACATCCTCGTCAAACGCGTGGAAGCCGAAACCAAAACCAAGTCCGGCATCGTCCTGCCCGATTCCGCCAAGGAAAAGCCCAAACGCGGCACGATCCTGGCGCTCGGTGAAGGCAAGCGCCTGGACAACGGCGAACTCCAGAAGTTCACCGTCAAGAAGGGGGACGAAGTCCTCTTCACCAGCTACGCCGGCACTGAACTCAAGATCGACGGCGAAGAAGTGCTGATCATGAGCGAAGACGATGTCCTGGCCGTCGTCGAGTAAGCGAACCCAACGGCAACCGCAGATGACGCGGATGGGGCAGATAAGAATTTGACGATCTGCGTCCTCTGCGGAATCTGCGGTTGCTCTTCATCTTTTTGAAATTTATCGGAGTGAAACATGGCTGCTAAGCAAATCAAATTCGATCAGGAAGCGCGTGAAGCGATTCGCCGCGGTGTCAGCAAATTGGCTCGCGCGGTGAAGGTGACGCTCGGCCCGTCCGGTCGCAACGTCGTGCTCGAAAAATCCTTCGGCTCGCCCACCGTCACCAAGGACGGCGTGACCGTCGCCAAGGAGATCGAGCTGGAAGACGCCTACGAAAACATGGGCGCCCAGATGGTCAAAGAAGTCGCCGATAAGACCAGCAAGGTCGCTGGCGACGGAACGACCACCGCCACCGTCTACGCCGAGGCGATCTTCGCTGAAGGCCTGAAATCCGTCGGCTCGGGCGCCAATGCCACGCAGGTTCAGCGCGGCATCACGCTGGCGGTCGAAGCGATCGTCGGCGAACTCAAGAAGATGTCGAAGAAAGTCTCTTCGTCGAAGGAAATCGCCCAGGTCGGCACTGCGTCGGCCAACCATGATTCGCAGATCGGCCAGATGATCGCCGACGCCATGGACAAGGTCGGCAAAGACGGCGTGATCACCGTCGAAGAAGGCAAGAGCCTCGACACCAGCATCGAGCTCGTCGAAGGCATGCAGTTCGATAAGGGCTACATCAGCCCGCACTTCGTCACCGATCCGACGACCCAGGAAGCCATCCTGGATGACGTCTACATCCTGATCCACGAGAAGAAGATCAGCAACGCCCGCGACTTGGTGCCGGCCCTTTCCAAGGCGGCCGAGCAGGGCAAGCCGATGCTGATCATTTCCGAAGACGTCGACGGCGAAGCCCTGGCCACCCTGGTGGTCAACAAGCTGCGCGGCACGATCAAGGTCGCCGCCGTCAAGGCGCCGGGCTTCGGCGATCGCCGCAAGTCCATGCTCGAAGACATCGCCGTCGTCACCGGCGGCCAGGCGATCTTCGAAGAACTGGGCATCAAGCTCGAAAACGTTGAGCTCTCCCACCTCGGCCGGGCCAAGAAGGTCCGCATCGACAAGGACAACACCACGATCATCGAAGGCGCCGGCGACGAAAAAGCCATCAAGGCGCGCATCGACCAGATCAAGAACGAGATCAGCAACACCACCAGCGATTACGACATCGAGAAGCTCCAGGAGCGTCTCGCCAAGCTCGCCGGCGGCGTCGCCCAGATCAACGTCGGCGCGGCCACCGAAGTCGCGATGAAGGAGAAGAAGGCCCGCGTCGAAGACGCGCTGCACGCTTGCCGCGCAGCCGTCGAAGAAGGCATCCTTCCCGGCGGCGGCGTTGCCCCGATCCGCGCGGCGGCCAAGGTCCTGTCCGGCGTCAAAACCGCCAACGAAGACCAGAAGCTCGGCGTTGAGATCGTGCGTCGCGCGGTCGAAGCCCCGATCAAGCAGATCGCCGAGAACGCCGGCGTCGACGGCTCGGTCGTGGCCCAGAAGATCAAGGAAAAGCTCGACGATTCCTCCTTCGGCTACAACGCCCTCACGCACCAGTACGGCAACCTGCTGGAGATGGGCGTCATCGTCCCGACGAAGGTCGAACGCTCAGCCCTCGAAAACGCCAGCAGCATCGCCGGCCTGCTCCTGACGACCGAAGCGGTCATCAGCGAGATCAAGGAAGACAAACCCGAAATGCCCGCCGGCGGCGGCATGGGTGGCATGGGCGGTGGCATGGGTGGAATGGGCGGGATGGGGTTCTAAGATCTCTCCACTTAAATTGAATGTAGATGAGCCTGCAGCGAATAGCTGCAGGCTCATCTTTTGCGCCTGCGACTCAAATGAAAAGTGTTGCTCAAAATCTTGTCTGAGGCGAAACTACTTTCATGGCTCGACCCAGAATCTTTGTGAGCTCGACGTATTACGATTTGCGACACATCCGCGATGGGCTTCAATCGTACATCGAGCAAATGGGATATGAGGCTGTTCTATTCGAGAGCGGCGACATACCTTTCAAGCACGATGTCCCGCTAGACGAATCTTGCTACGCAGAAATTCACGGGTGCCACATCTTAGTCTTAATTGTCGGTAGTCGTTACGGAAGTGCAGTATCTTCAGAAAAAGAGAAGGTTCAGAATACCGATGCAAATAAACGATACGAATTTTACAACTCGATCACTCGTAAGGAATATCTGACGGCGCGAGGACGAGATATTCCTATCTTCATTTTCGTCGACAAAAATGTCTGGGCAGAATACGACACGTACAAGCGCAATCGCGATAACACGGCCGTTGTTTACGCTCACGTTGACAATGTCAATGTCTTCCGCCTCCTCGATGACATCGCCGCGCAAAGCACGAACAACTTCGTAAGAGGCTTCGAACGTTTAGACGATATCACGACTTGGCTGCGAGATCAGTGGGCCGGCTTATTCGCTGAAGCTCTTACTCGAAGAGCGTCGGAACCGACTATCCGCGATCTAGCGTCACAAATTTCCGATTTGGGTCAAGTGGGGAACACCCTCCGTGAATACACCGAATCAATCGTGCGATTCTTGAAGCCTGGCGCAGAGTCAAATCAACTTATCACTGATCAGAAGCATAGGCTTAGAAGCATCCGGCTACGGCGCTTTGCGAAAGAGCCGATGATCAAGTATTTGGTGAACAACAAAGATGTGGAAGTGCGTTATGGAGCGTCCATCACCGTCGATCAGGCCTATGATGCGATGGCGTCTTCCTCGACAGCTACAGATTATCTGAAGAAGCTCGGCCTTGACGACGACGCAGTTGAGCGGTTTGAAGCAGAACACGGCTCGCTCGTTCAAAGAGATTTCCGCGAATTACAGTGAAGATATTTCGGGCTCTTTGCTGATGGGGAGGACGAGGATTCTGATGCTGATGATAACAATGCAGCTGCCAAGCCTAACAGAGTGAAGGGTCGCCAACGGGCCAAAGATAATACAAGCCACTAACCAATCGGCGTGTGGCACAGGTCTGTACTCGGACCTCTGGCGAGCTACTGAGACCGTTAACAATGTATGAGGGGAATCGTGTTCATCAAAAACTTCGGATTATTCTGGCGCGCTGATGAGATCGATTGGAATCCGGGAAAGGGGCGGCGAGGAGCATTTCGGCTTCTCGGTCGCCGGGGTGCACATTATCCGACATTGAAGATGGCCGACTTCCGGCACCAACAAGGCATTTACATCTTGTACGGGAACCATGGGCCGCACTATGTCGGTCTGACGCGGCGGCAAGGACTCGGAAAGCGCCTTAAGGATCACTTGTACGATCAACATGCCGATTGCTGGGATCGCTTCTCGTGGTTCGGCTTTTGCACTATCTTGAAGAAGAAGGACGAGAACGGGTTCCGATGTCTCCGCCCGATGCCTGAATCGGCGAATCACAAGCCGAATGAATTGATCGGTGATGTTGAGGCTATGCTTATCCGTGCTATGGGATTGCGGAACATAAATCAAAACCGTTTCAGAGTGGCTCGCGAGTGGGAGCAAGTGAAATTGGACCAAGTTAAAACATTTACCAGCCGGTTGTGGTAGGCAGGTGGCAAGGACAAGTACGCTTGTCCTTGCTGTCGTGAGCGGGCCGACGCAAGGATGAGCGTACTTATCCTTGCCACCC
>JBQCCH010000659.1:0-2648 GCA_051962375.1 Tepidisphaeraceae bacterium | reverse complement strand
AAGCTGTGCCGGCAAAACGCCTGGCCCGCCCCGCCGATCCATTGGGCGTCGCCCATGACATCAATGCTGAAATCGAGTCGATCGCTCATGGGTTCACTTAAGGGCGTTCACTTGCAGGCATTCACTTCGTCGAAGGCAATTCTTGAACCACGCAGCCGACCTGCTGCGTGTCGATGCTCAAAGCAATCTTGGCCATGCCGTGTTCGATTTGGGGCGTGAACGCACGGTCGTTCCACAGATCGCGGTAAGTTGCACCGGCGACATGCGGAACCTCCAGCACGACACCGGCAAACGTCTTGGGGCGGCCGTTGTAGAGCGTCCAGACCGTGCGGCCCGTGCCGGCAAACCGATTGGCCATGATGCCTTGCACCGCCGTCTTCACCTGCGGCGCGGGGTAGGCGGTGTTGAAGCAGTCGGTGTAGTCATGCTTGATGAAATAGGCCCTGTCGATTCGTGCGCGCAAGCGCGAATGGTGCAGTCGCCATGTGTCTTCCTGGATCGCTTCACCATTGAAGAAGAGCGTATCGACCTGGCTGGGCGTATCGCTCGCTTCGATATAGGCGGGCAACCCAATCGATTTGTACCCGGTTAATGCAAACCGATTGGCCGACAGCGGCAACCGATTCAACACTCCGGAAGGCTGATCCGGCGCGTCATACTCCCGCGCAAACACCTGCGAAAGATCCAGGAAATAGTAATTCAATGAGCCGTCCGCATACTGCGAGGCTACATCCGTAAACGGATATTCCGTCCAAAGCGCGACATCCGCCGGTAGAATGTTGCGCAGCTTCTTCACCACGTCCATGTCCGCATCGCGCGGGCTTTTTCCATTAAATCCGGACAAGTGCGAGAAGTAAGGCATCACATCGACATAGACCAGCTTGCAGCCGGTGTCACGCTGCATCTTTGCGATATCCGCGGCGATGTAGTTGATCCACAATTCATACCCGATTTTCGGATACACGATGCCGTCCACCGAACCCGATGCACGCACCTTGGCACTGGCGTCGTTATCCAACTCCTGGTGCCAGGTTTCCTTCATCACCGCATCGCCGATCGCTTTCGGCACGGCTGACACGCGCAGTCGATCGATGATCGTATAAAGCGACACCGGAATGTTCAGGTCATCCTGCATGTGCCGGATGCCTTGCTTGAACAGCCCCAGCCCGCCGACTTGCCGATAAGCCAACTCCGTCCCGAATGCGCCGTATTCGTTTTGCTTCGTCGCGTCGTTGTAGGTCCAGTTGAATAAGTGAACGATGTCGGGAAGGTGTCCGCGGGCCTTCTTCTCGAACGCCATGACTTCGTCCGTCATCCAGCGTGTCCGGTCCTTGGTGATCAACGGTGGCACGCGCGTGTCGTTCCAACTGATCACGTCACTGGTGCGGTAGCAGGCAATTTCCCATGCCCGCTGGAAGTAGGGCTTATCCTGCGCTTTCACGGGGTGATACCACGTTCGCACCCAGTCCCGGTACGAAGTCAGCGCTGCATGCCAATCCCCATTATGCGACACCAGCGAGACGCGCGGCATTGCCCGCGTTTCCCCGGCATTGAGCGTGTTGTATGCCGCCGGAAATGCAACCCCCGCGCTCACGCCCGACTTGTCTTTCCGCAGCGTAAAATCCGCCATGCGCTGCGAAGGATTGTCCGTTCGAACCGACAGCCCGATCCCGCGCTCCCGGCTGTAGATCGCCATGAACTGGCTCGCGAACTCCGGCCCGTACGGCGCTCGCAACGCGATGGCCCGCCCCGTGTCGACGGCACGATATTGCGGGAAAAATACGCGGGTTTCGCCCAGCGTACCAATGTTCATGTCCGACACGCTGGGCAGGCAAATTTCCGCCGCCAGCGGGGCCTTTCCGGTATTCGTCACGCGCGTGTCAAACGCCAGCGCCGGCGAATCGTCCGCCATGATCGATAAGTCGATCTGCAACGGCAGTTCCGCATGACGGCTCGTCAACCGCAGCTCGGCCGTGGTCTTGGATTGATGCACAATCGCGACGCTGAAAGATCGCCCGCTATACACCCGCTCACCGACCCGTATGGACAGGCCGCTGTCCGTCCCAAGTGAAATCGGCGCCTGCTCATTCCAGCGATTCACGTACTTACTCAGGACGAACCCATCCCGCAGATCAAATGTGTACTCAGCCCAACGGTTTGCGATGGTCAGCCGCGTTCCCTCTTTGGATACACTCGCCGCGCGATCCGCAGGATCCGCATTCGAGTGGACGATCGGCGGCGCTTCAACGTTCGCGAGCTCAGGGACGATCGGCGTTTGGCCGGTGTTGAACGTCAGTCCCGCGAGCGCGAATCGCAGACCAAACTGGCGTGTCCGCACCGTCACGCGCTTCAATTCCCGCCCCGGATCCACCGCCACGGCGTACGCTCCCCAGGTCCGGGCGGGCACAACGCAGGCTCTGTCAGCGATCGAATAAGGAAAAGCAATTTCCGTGTCGCCGGTGTCATAGGTCAGCTCAACCGCAATGCACTCGGCATCGGTCAACTGCAG
Organism: Tepidisphaeraceae bacterium; assembly: GCA_051962375.1. Taxonomy (GTDB): domain Bacteria; phylum Planctomycetota; class Phycisphaerae; order Tepidisphaerales; family Tepidisphaeraceae; genus RYN-431. Next base: position 139 of record JBQCCH010000659.1, on the reverse strand, counting down.
CGGCATCGACGTGAGCCCGCCCCGCTTCTTCACGGGCGGCGCCGAGACGCCCAGCAGCAGAAAGGCCTCTCGCGCGTGCACGCCAACATCCACCGCGAGTGCATCATCGCGCGACTCCGGCTCAAGAAACTTCTTGGCC
>JBQCCH010000658.1:0-5248 GCA_051962375.1 Tepidisphaeraceae bacterium | reverse complement strand
CTCGTATCCTACCCGCTTCCCCGGGCGCGGGAAGCGGGCAATTTGCATCGCAAACGGCGGCGAATCGCGTATGATGACGTGTCGCCATGGAGACCGACTTCACCACCACCTGCGACGACTTCTACGTAAACCTGCGCCTGGGAACGCAGATGGGTCTGCCGCACCAGCGCGAGACGTTGCTCCATTTTTTTGAGCAGATTCAAAAGGGCTTCCCGGAGATGACGCGCTTTCGCAAAAGCGAGCAGAACGAATTCACGCTGGAAGAAGATCGCGAGCGGGATTCGTACCGGTGGCTCAGCATCGAAAGCTCGCGCCTGGCGGCCGGGCATGTGAATCCGCCGAGCCTGGACGAAGCGCTGAAGCTGCACCGGGCGGTCCTGGACCACGCCCCGTACGCGCTGGGCCTGAGCATGGTGGAGATCGATCATCTGGACCTGCTCTTCGGGTTTGACCTGGAATACGCCGGCAATCATGACGAGATCATCGCCGAGTGCCTGCTCGCCGAATCGCCGCTGGCCGGCCTGCTGGAAGAGCCGGGCGCCCGGGCGATGGATGTGCAGCCCTCGGTGACGATCGCCCTGACCGACGATTGCCGCCTGCAGGCGCGCGTCGATGTCGTCACCCGCACCAACAGCTACCAGGTGCGCAGCGGCGAATACAGCAGCGAAGTCATCAGCGTCTATCTCATCATCCGGCGCTACTGGGGCGATCGCATCAAGGAACCGATGGACGAACTGCTGTCCAACCTCGCGCACCGCGCCGAAGAAATGGCCCAGCGGTTTGTCGTGCCGCGCATCGTTCAGCCGATTCGCGCCGCGATCGGCAGCCGCAGTTAAGGGGAGGGCTCATGCCAAAGCCATCCTCCGCCGTGCTCACGCCCCAGATGATCGCCGCCCGCACGCGCGCCCGGGTGGATGCCCTGCGTCGGCACACCGACACAGACCTGGCGGAGTTGACGAAAACAGACGACGCTGTGACATTTCAAGACGTGCGCGCGGCGCTTGACGCGTGCTCCGAAGCCTGGCGGCACTTGGCCGAGGTGCTGCGGACGTCTTGCGAACCGGCCGAGGAATCCTGCGAATGACTGACATTGCCGAACCGATCGCCACGCCTGTTCCCCAGGGTCCCATTATCGCCCGGGCGGGGCGGTATTACCGCAACGCCCGCTACCTCATGGTGCTGGCGCTGTTCATCTTCGCCGGCTGGTTCGCGTACGACGGGTACGTCGCCTGGCCGGAGAAAAACGTCCGGATCGACCAGACGCAGCACGCCTTCGACAACGCCAAGACCGACGCGGAAAAAGTGGATCTGGACCGCGAACTGCGCCAACTGGGCGCCAAGAAAACCGAGACCGACATCGGCCTGCAAAAGAAGCTCGCCTTCGGCCTGCCGATCGCGGCCGTGGCGTATCTGGTGTTCATGCTCCGCAAATCCCGCGGCGAAATCCGTTGGGAAGCCCAAACCCTGTTCGTGCCCGGGCATCCCCCCGTGCCGTTCAGCGCCATCACCGCGATGGACAGCAAGATGTGGGAGAAAAAGGGCATCGCCGTCGTCGAATACGAGGTCGACGGCAAGCGCGGGAGCCTGACGCTGGACGATTTTGTTTACCAGCAGAAACCGATCGACGCGATCTACGACGACATCCGCCGCAGCCGCGCCGGGCTTGGCGAAGCATCCGCCGTCTGATCCCGGCCGCGGGCGGATTCGCGCCGGCTATCCGAGCAACTGTGAAGGGTTCTCAATCGTCAGCCGATCCACGACGGCTTGGCCGACCAATTCCGCCGCGCGGGCGAGACCGTTGAGCCGGCGGTCGAGCGTGTCGATCCGATGCAGATCGCTGCCGATCATGAAATAGCGACCTTCGGTGAGCCATCGCTCGGCCAGGATCCGCCGCACCGTCATTTTCGGTTCGCCCAGGCATTCCAGGTTGCACTGCAGCAAGAGGCCCTGCTCGGCAAAGCGGTCGACGACCGAAGGCTTCGATTGAATGGCTTCGATCCGCTCCGGATGCGCCAGGATCGGCTGAATCCCCTGCGATTGCAGGTTCTTCACGCACGCGTCGAAGTAGGGGGGCAGCGTGTCGGTCCAGAAATCGAAAATCGCGTGTCGCCCGAGCAGGTTGTAAGTGACGATCTTCTCGGCCGGGAGCGTGGCCAGATCGGGGGACAGGTGAAGCTCGCCGCCGGGCAGCAGTTTGAGCGGAATGCCGTGTCCGTCCAGCAGAATTTGCAGATCACGCACCCGGCCGGGAATGGTGTCGACGGTATTGCTCAGGTGCGGCCAAACGTGCGGCGTGCAAAACAGGTGCGTGTAGCCCGCCTGCACCATGCGTTGGGCGATCTCGATCGATTCGCCGACCGAACGGCTCCCGTCATCCACGGCCGGCAGGAGGTGAGCGTGTACGTCGATGCGTCCCATCGTTGCACCGTCACGATACACGGATTCACGCATTTCTCCACTCGCCCGGCAGGCCGGCTCACACCGGTCCGGGCGAGGGGCGATAATCAAACCAATCGAAGTCGGCCGACGCGGGCTCGGGAGCGCCGTGCGCGCGGGCGTACATGCCGATCAACAGCCCGCCCCAGGTGGAGGCGAGCTCGGTCGCGAGCAACTGCGTCAACCCGCGGCCGACCTCCTGCCAAGCGCCGGCTTCGGTCGCCACGCTGAAGCGATACTCAACCGCCGTGCCCACGACCTTCAGCCGCACCACGCCATCGGTCACGGGAAGGGCTGTGCTGTGCGTCTGCATATCGCCGACGGTTTTGCGTAGCACCGCTTCGCGTCCGCCGGCTGGGGCACGTCGCAGGAGCAGGTCGTAGTGGTAGCGATCGAGCTGAAACAGGCAGATGCCCGCTTCTTCGTCGGCGACAGGGGTGAAGTCGACGGCCGTTTCGATTTCGAAGTCCAGGTCTTCCTGGCGTCGCCCGACAAACGCGAGGCGTCCGCCGTCCGAAAAATCGCCCGGCTGCCCGATCAATCGCAGATGCCCCGGCCGCGTGCGGGTGGAGGCAAACGCGACGGCCGGGTAACCGATCATCGCCCAATCAAAACCGAGGTCAGGCTGATCAAAATCATCCCGCACGGGCGGCTTCGGCCAGGGGTGCGGCGGCAGAATCGGGTGGCGGACTTGAAGTTCGCGCGTCGCCTGCGTGAGCACAACCGGCCAGCCGTCGCGCCACTCGACCGGGGCTAAAAACGTTTCGCGCCCGATGGTGGAAAACTGGTCGTAGCTCGCGTGCCGGGTCGCCAGGAAGACGGCCCACCAGGTGCCATCGTGCGCTTCGATGAAATCGGCATGTCCCGCCGAACGCACCGGGTGCCACCACGCATGATGCTGGCTGATGACCGGGTTGTGCGGGCACGGTTCGAACGGCCCCCACGGGCTTTTGCTGCGGCCGATCGTCTGCATGTGCAGGAAGCGCGAGCCGCCCTCGGCGCAGGTGAGGTAATACCAGCCGTGCGCCTTGAACAAGTGCGGCGCTTCGGCGTCGTCGGAGACCATGCCGCGGCCCACGGAGCGATAAGGCGAGGTCAGCCGCCCGGTGTTCAGGTCGATGGTCGCCTGGGTGATGTCCTGGTTTTTCGAATCGCCGCGGCGCGTGTAATAGACCGTGCCGTCGTCGTCGAAGAAGAGGCTGGGATCGAACATCGGCAGGTCGATTTCGATCGGATCGGACCAGGGCCCGGCGGGATCGGCGGCGGTGACGAGGAAGTTGCCGCCGCCGTGCACGTTCGTGGTGATCAGATAGAACAATCCACCGTGCCAGCGGAGCGTGGGGGCAAAGATCATCGGCCCCTTGCCGGCGAGCTTGTTGAGCTGGAAGTGCTCCGGCCGGGTGAGCGCATGGCCGATGGGGCGCCAGTTCACCAAGTCGCGGCTGTGGTAAATCGGCACGCCCGGGTAGAGCGCCATCGTGCTGGTGGCCAGGTAATAATCCTGTCCCACGCGGCAGATGGTGGGGTCGGGATTTACGCCGCGGATCACGGGGTTGCGGTAGGTGTCGGTCATGCGTCAAGCCTTGCGGCGGGCGGTTGTAACCGATCAAAGCGGGCATCGGAAACCGGGCCGCACTTCGCTCTTGGGCGGGCTTCTGCTATCTTGGGCGGCTTGCGCTGGCTCATTCATGGCAACGTCACTCCCGCCGCCGTTGAGGCGCTTGTCCGGCACGGTCACACCGCAACGCCGGCCGAGGCGTCGTTTGCGGATGCGGCGGAGCTTTTCAAGCACCTGCACCAAAAGCAGCTGGACCTGATCACCACCGATCGCGACCTGGCCGACCAATCGGCCAGCGCGTCGGGGCGGAAGTTTGATCGATCGATCGTTTACCTGCAGCTCGCCGGCGGCGACGTGGAGCAGGATGACGCCATCGATCGGCTCTTCACTCGCTACAAGCGGCTGAAGCCGGGCATGCTGTACACGGTGACGGAAAGCCGCGTGAAAGTCCGCCAGCTTCCCGGTCTCTGATTCTGAACGTCTTACTCGATACGGATTACGCTTCATGTCTCTTCTGGTCACTGGTTCCATCGGCATTGACACCATCGAAACCCCCGCCGGCCGACGCGAAAATGTTGCCGGGGGCTCGGCGATTTATTTCGCGTACGCGGCGTCGTTCTTCACGCCGGTGCGGCTCGTGGGCGTGGTCGGCGAAGACGCGCCGGCCGGCCTGTTTGATGTGTACGCCGGCCGTGAGGTCGACACCACGGGGCTGGAAGTCCGCAAAGGGAGCAAGACCTTCCGCTGGCACGGCTCGTACGTCCGCGACCTGAACGAAGCCGAAACCGTGCAGGTGGATTTGAACGTGCTCGCCGAGCAGGCGCCGAAAATCCCCGAGAAATTCGCCGACAGCCGCTACGTGTTTCTGGCCAACACCCATCCGGTGCTGCAGCAGCAATTGCTGGGCAACATCAAGCAGCCGAAGTTGGTGGTCGCCGACACGATGAATCTTTGGATCACCACCGAACGCCAGGAACTGCTGAAGCTTCTGAAAAAGATCGACGGCCTGGTCCTGAACGACGGCGAAGCCCGCCTGCTGACGGAAAAGAAGAATCTCATCGCGGCCGCCAAGGAAGTACTCAGCTACGGGCCGAAGTTTGTCGTGATCAAGAAGGGCGAACACGGCAGCCTGCTGGTGACCCAGGACGGCGCGGCGTTTGTGCTGCCGGCGTTCCCGGCGGAGCAGGTGATCGATCCGACCGGCGCCGGCGACAGTTTCGCTGGCGGCATGATGGGTTACCTGGCGACGCAGGG
>JBQCCH010000657.1:0-2551 GCA_051962375.1 Tepidisphaeraceae bacterium | reverse complement strand
CCCGGGCAGCACGCGGCTGGGCGTCTTTCCGATCGGCATCAATGCCGGCGCGTTCCGCTCGGCGCTGGAAACCGAAGAATTCGATGAGCATCTGTCGCGCTTTCGCGAAACCTTCCACGGCAAGCGCATCGTGTTGTCGGTTGAGCGGCTGGATTATTCCATGGGCCTGCCGCAACGGCTCGAGGCAATCGAACGCTATCTGTCGCGCACCGATGAGGCGACGCGCAACGGCATCAAGTTCATCTGCGTCAGCATTCCGTCGCGAGAAAACGTCGAAGAATATCGCCTGCTGCGCGAAGATATCGAATCGCGCATCGGCCGCCTGAACGGCAAATACACGACCCTGGTGAACAGCCCGATTCACTTCATCCACGGGTCGGTGAAATTCGCCGAGCTCTGCGCTTTGTATGCCATGGCCGAGGTTGCGCTGGTGACGCCGCTGGTGGATGGGATGAACCTGGTGGCGAAGGAGTATGTCGCCTGCCAGAAGAAAGACGCCGGGGTTTTGGTGCTGAGCGAGTCCGCGGGGGCTGCGCAGGAATTGTTCAATGCGCTGATCGTCAATCCGTATGACATCGAGCAATTGGCCCAGACCTTGGCCCAGGCGCTGGCGATGCCCAAGGCCGAGCGCATGGAACGGATGCATGCGATGCTGGATCGCGTGCTCACATTGGATGCGGGCGTCTGGGCGCGGGAGTTCATCCAGGCGCTGGCGAAGACACCGGCGGCCAACGTGTTGCCCGGCGATTCGGAAGAACCGCTGAAGCTGCTGACCGAAGCCGCCCGGGCCGGACGAAAGATCTCGCTGTTTCTGGACTATGACGGCTCGCTGCGCGAAATCGAAACCGCCCCCGAAGCGGCGAAGCCCTCGGCGCCGCTGTTGCAACTGCTGACAGCGTTGGACAAGCGGTCGGACATTCGCACGACGATCATCAGCGGCCGAACGCCTGCCGATCTGGAGGCGTTCGTGGGGCAGTTCAAGTCGTTCGGACTGGTGGCCGAGCACGGCGCGCGGTTGCGGCGCCCGGGCGCGGCGGAGTGGGAAGACCGGGCGGCCCAGCTCAATTTGTCGTGGAAGGCGGAAGTCCTCAAGATTTTGAAAATGCATGCGGCCTTCACTCCGGGCAGCTGGGTGGAGGAAAAGCGGACGTCGCTGGTATGGCATTACCGCCTGGCGGATCCGGAATTTGGGGAGTGGAAATCGCGGCAGTTGCTGAGCGACCTGTCGAATGCCCTGGCGAACGCGCCGGTGCGCGTCCGGCAAGGGAAGAAGATCGTGGAAGTCACGCCCCTGCAAATTGATAAGGGCGAAGCCGTCGCCCAGCTCTGGACCGAACAGCCGGCCGACGTGGTGCTGGCGGTGGGGGATGACACCACCGACGAGCATATGTTCACCCTGGACCGTCCGGGGCTGATTTCGATCAAAATCGGCGCCGGCGACACGCGGGCGAACTATCGTCTAAGAACGCCGGCTCGCTTGCGCGAACTGCTGAGCACGTTTCTCGAACAGACCGCCTGAAGCCGGTTTTTGAAACGCAACGCACTTTCCGTAAGATGACCCCTCCCCGTCGGAATCGCTTTTCCCGGGTCTGGAAGGACGAAAGGACAACACAATGCCGCTCATGACCACCAAGCCGATGTTTGATCTCGCCTACGACGGCGGATTCGCGATCGGCGCATTCAACGTCAACAACATGGAAATCACCCAGGGCATCATCGAGGCCGCCGCCGTCGAGAAGAGCCCGCTGATCCTTCAGATTTCCAAGGGCGCCCGCAAGTACGCCAAGATGAACTACCTCAAGGCGATCATCGACGCGGCTGTCGCCGAATATCCCGACCTGCCGATCGCGATCCACCTTGATCACGGCGACACCGTCGACCTCGTCGACACCTGCATCAAGGACGGCTTCACCAGCGTGATGATCGACGGCAGCCACCACGGCTACGACGAAAACGTCAAGCTCACCGCCGAAGCCGTGCAACACGCCCACGCCAAGGGCGTTACCGTCGAAGCCGAGCTCGGCATGCTGGGCGGCATTGAGGAAGACGTCGTCGGCATGGACGCCCACGACTACGAAAAGAACATCGAAAAGTTCCTCACCGACCCGCAGCAGGCGAAGGATTTCTGGGACAAGACCAAGTGCGACAGCCTGGCCGTCGCGATCGGCACGAGCCATGGCGCGTTCAAGTTCAAGCACGAGGCGAAACTCGCCTTTGACCGCGTTGAGCAGATCATGAAGACCTGCCCCGGGCTGCCGCTGGTGATGCACGGTTCGTCGTCGGTCCCGCAGGAATTCATCGACCTGGTCAACAAGTACGGCGGCAAGATGCCCAACGCCAAGGGCGTGCCCGAAGACCAGATCAACATGGCCGTCACCAAGTACGGCGTGTGCAAGGTGAACATCGACACCGACCTGCGCCTGGCGATGACCGCCAAGATCCGCGAAGTGTTCGTCACCAAGCCGGCGGAGTTCGATCCGCGCAACTACATGGGCCCGGGCCGCGAGGCGATCGTGGGCATGGTGAAGCGCAAGATGGGCGCCGGCGTGCT
>JBQCCH010000656.1:0-10169 GCA_051962375.1 Tepidisphaeraceae bacterium | reverse complement strand
GATCGTCCAGGCGCTGCCGGCGACGGTGCTGGCATTGCTGAGATCAAAGGTGAAGGCGCCTTCCAGGGTGACGGCGCCGGCGCCGGTGATTTTGTTGTTCACGCCATTGGCGCCGATGACGAAGGTCATCCCCGAAGTGCTGGCGAGGTCGAGCGTGCCGGCGGTCACGGTGGTGTTGCCGGTGTAGGTGTTCAGGCCGAGCAGCGTCAGGGTGCCGCTGCCGTTCTTGGTGACGCTGCCGTGCAGGGCATCGCCGGCCAGGAGGGCGTTTCGGACGGTGCCGTTGAAGCCGTTGGTGTCGAACGTCGCGCCGCCGCTAAGGATATTGACGCTGGTGGTCGTGGCCGCGTCCAGACCGAGGAAGTGGTCGTCGTTGCCCAGCGAGCGGAGCGTGCCGTTGTTGAAATTGACGACGGCGGAGGTGGAGGCGTTCACATTGTAGAGCGCCTTGGCGGCGATGAGGCCGCCGTTGATGATGTTGACGGTATCGCTGCCGGCCCCGCCGCGGCCGAGTTCGATGACGGTGGCGTCGCCGGTGGTGGGACCGGAGCCGATGATCGAGCCGCCATTGACATTGATGACCCGGGCGGCGGTGTTGCCGTTGATACCGGCGCGGATGTCCGAGCCGGCTTTGAGGTTGAGCGTGCCGCCGGCGTTCACATCCAGCGTGGCGGTGGTGGGATCGTAGCCGCCGAAGACGAACCAGCGTTCGGTAGTGCTGGCGACATTGATCGTGCCGCCGTTGTTGATGGTGACATGCGCCGAGGAGGCGTTGTTTCCGCCGAGGGCGACGGTGAAATCGCCTTCGGAATTGACGATGCCGCCGTTATTGACGGTGAGCGAAGTGACTTCCTGATCGGTGGCGGCGCCGGAAGCGCCCATGGTGACGAAGCCGGCATTGATGGTGCCGTTGCTCACGGTGGCGGTGCCGTTGCCGACGTATTTGCCCATTTCAAGGCCGGAGGTGTTGATGATGCCGCCGGTTTGATTCAGGATCCCGGTCCCACCGCCGCGGCCGATCCAGAACTCGCCGGACGCGTTGATGGTGCCGGCCTGGAGGTTCAACGTGCCGGTGCCGAGATTGGATCCGAAATCACCATTGCCGAGCGAAACGGAGGCGCGCGTATTCCCCCAGGAATATTCGGCCGTGGAGTAGGCGTTGACGGCGCCGGTGGTGTTGATGGTGACCGTGCCGGTGCCGCCCTCGGAGAAGAACCCGCCGCCGACGAGGAACTTGCCGACGGAGACGCTGCCGGAGCCGGTGAGGTTGTAAGTGCCGGTGCCGTTGCTGCGTCCGACGAAGAACCAATTGCCGCCGCCGGGGGCGGTGCTGGTGGGGCTGCCGGTAACGGAAAGCGAAAGTGAGCCGGCGGTCTGATCCAGCCGGCCGCTCGCGCCCGCGCTGCCGCCGATCACGAGATCGACGGGGGTGAAGGCTGCGTCGGCGCTCAGGATCGGGTAATTGCCGGTGGCGGTATTGAGGATGAAATTGCCCGTGGGCGCGCTGGGGGTGCTGGCCCAGTTGGTGGCGTCGTTAAAATCCTGGCTGGTGGTGCCCGTCCAGTTGGTGTCGGCGGCGGCGGGTTGGACGTGCGTCAACACCAGGGCGGCGACGATCGCGGCCGTGGCAACGCCGAGCACCGTGGGCTGCCGACCCGTTTGCCGAGCGTTAGAGATCGGCGTGAGGGGTAATGAAGCGTGTAAGCATTTCTTCCGAGACATGTCTTCCTCTCCTCTGCAAGTGGAGGCCGCCTGTTTGTCGGCCCCGGGAACCCAAATCCAAAATCGTTGCCGAAGCAATCGGCCGGACGTGAAATGATGACTTCAACCGTCGCCACCGGAGCGATTCACCCTCGGCCCGTCGGTGGCGACTGATCGAAAATGTAACCGCCCGAATTTGCTCGCCGGCGCAAAATCGTTATCCGGCGGCGATAATCTGGCGGGGCGCCCCAACCCGAAACACAGGCGGCCGGCGGAGCGGGGCAGGGGCCGCGGGCAGCGGTCGCCGCATGTTTTGGATCCCGGAAAATTGCAGCTGGCCTTCAATGCGAAGCGGGACATGAAATGTGAGGGTGAACAATTCGTCGATTTAATTCGAATTATCCAAGAGCGGATTGCTGAGGATGGCCCCGTGAGAAGGATGCCCCAGGTTGGTCAATCTGCAAACAGCACTGAAATGAGCGATCAAATGCGGCCAAAAACAAATATTCGGTCGCTTGTTGGCTTGTAGGCGGCCATCGCACGATGCCCGGCGATCGTGGATAATAATTTTGGATAATTGATTGACGCTATGATTGGCTGGCGGTAGGCTGTGGTTGTCATGTCGATTACGCAGGTCGCCAAACTCGCGAATGTTCCGTACGTCACTGCTTGGCGTGTCATCAATAAGCAGCCCGTCGGGTCGCGTGAGGCGGTTGAGGCGGTTCAGGCGGCGATGAAACATGTGCGCTATGTCCCGGGCGCCAGCCGAAGGGGCAGGCCGCCGAAATCCGCGGATGGTATACGCACGCACAACGTCGCGCTGCTGCACCTCCGGGAGGGGACGGCGATCAGCAGTGAGGTGCTCGCGGCGGTTCAAAAGCGGCTTTCGGAGCGAAACCTGAATTTGATCTTCGCGCAGGTGAACGACGTCGACGCGCTGCCCCAGGCCGTCAAGTCGTGCAACGTGGACGGGATTCTGGGCTATGGCGTGTTCCCGGACAAGGCCGTCACCGCCAGCCTGCGCCGGATTCCGGCCGTCTGGCTGATGAGTCGAAATGACGGCATCCCCGACGTGTGGGGCGACCGAGTTCGTCCCGATCACGTCGCGATCGGTCGACTTGCAGGCAATTATCTGCTTGACCGGGGTCACAAGCGAGTCGCGTATCTCAATCCGTCTCCGGGCATGACGATTTACGACGAGCGGGGCGATTGCTTCCGCAAGGCGGTCGAGGGGAAAGTCCATTCATTTACCGTGCTGAGCGGCGAACGTCGAAAGGCGGACACCGCTGAAACTGTTTGGATCGACGCGGCCGCCGAGAGTCTTGCCGCGCAATGGCTGGCTCAAACCCCGCGTCCGACGGGCGTGTTCTGCCCCTTTGATCGGCTCACCACCCGCGTCTACGCCTGCCTGATGCGCGCGGGTATTCAACCCGGGCGCGATTTGCAACTGGTCTCTTGCGATAACCAGGCAGATCTGCTCGCAATGCTGCCGAGCAGGCCCGCCTCGGTGGACTTAAATCGCAACACGGTTGCCCGGCTGGCGGTCGATCGGCTCTTCTGGCGGATGCGTAACGGCATGGCGTCGCCGGCCGTCGTGGTCACCGTCAGTCCCACATTGACCGCCAACGATGCCGAGCCCTGGACGCAGACACTGACCGATTAGCTCAGCCCGCTTGGCAGGGAGAGGGCTTGAGTTATTGACCGAGGGGCGGATTTGGAGCGGAGGGTAACATGAGTGCATCAATGAGAGGGCGTACGTCCTCACGGAACGCTTTTACGCTGGTCGAGCTTCTGGTGGTTATTGGAATTATTGCGCTGCTGATTTCGATCCTGCTGCCCGCGCTCAACAAAGTGCGCCGGCAGGCGGCGGCTGTGAAGTGCGCGAGCAATATGCGGCAGGTCGCGCAGGCGCTCTTGATGTACATCGGCGACTCCCGCGGAGCGTTGCCGCCCGCCTTGGTCCAGGCCGGCACAACGCTCTACCCGGACGGCTGGTGGTGGCCGACGGCGCTGGCGCAATTGCACTACATCAAAGCGCCGAATGTTTTTCCAACTGCGGGCGGGCCCCGCGTGTTTTCGGGGAGCAGCGTCTTCCGTTGCCCTGAGGGAATGACCGAAGACTTCTCCGCCGGCGGCGGCACGGGGCAATGGCCGACGGCCTTGATCAATAATGCCTACTCGCTCCAGAATTCTGCCCGCGAGCAGGCGCTGGGATTTGGTGTCGCCACTTGGTACATGTTGAACACGGGGGTGCCGTCGGCGAATGAAAAGCTATCGGCAGGCGGCGCCGCGGCGACGCCGTTCATGACCTTTACGGGCGATGATGCCACGCTCCGTGGCTACTTCACTAATTCTGATTACAACCGCAAATTATCTTTGATCCATCGATCGTCTGAATTTGTCATGGTCGTTGAGGCCGCGAGTTCTAATTGGGTGAATACCACCACCGTAACGGATCCTCTTAACCAAGTGCCGCGGCTCGGCGCCCGCCACGGCCAGAAGACGGCCGACGGACATGACGCCTACACCAATTTCGCGTTCTTCGACGGGCACGTTGCCCGCTATGCGACCCAACCGATTTCGCGGAGCGGATTGGGCGCCTTTACCAGCGACACGATTTTTTACATCGGTAAGGCAAAATAACCGGGTTTCACCCCCTGGGCATTTTTTGGCCAGCGGTCGCGCGGGCCGCCGCAGCGGGAAAAGTTTAGCGTCGCTTCCTAGCTACGGCATCGATTCGCAATAGTTCCACCGGGAACGGGCCTGGAGAAGGCTTGTCGGCTTGCAGTCACGTTATGCTCCGTCGGAGGAGCAGGAGATCATATGCGTGTGAAATTGTCTGGCGTCGCACTCGGTGCTGGCGTTGTCGCGATGGCATCGGCCGCGCAGGCGGCCCTGGTGTCGACTCTTGTCAAGGCTTCCCTCAACAGCCCCAGTACGACAACCCCCGTGCTGGTGGCCGGCACCGCCAACGGCACCGATCCGTACGGCTATGGCGCCACGATCAGCATCGACGGCAGCAGCACGTCCGTCGCGCTCGACTCGGTTAAACTGTTTGGCAACGGCGACCCCGCAAAAGTGCTCACGTCCAGCGAGTACCTCGGCGGCGGCGGGAAGGCGGGCGGCGGCGGCATTCACAGCGCCGGCGGCGACACCGCCAACCAAGCAGCCACCGACGGCAGCTACATCGTGCCCCGGAGCTTCGCCGCCGCGGCGAGTACCGCCGGCACGCTGACCGTCACCGGCTTCGCTTTCGCATCCGGATCGAACGTCACCAGCCCCCGTGCCTCGACAATCAGCTTCTATGTAAAATGGCTTGGCGCCGACGGCGCGGTCGGGGGAACCGGCGCGAACGCCGACGTTTTTCTGACTCACGGCGGGAGCACCCATGCCGACGTCAACGCGACGGCCTACAGTGGCGACGCCGCCAACGGCGACGCCTACTATGTGCAGCTTGACCCGGCGGACTACCTGTCGTTGAACATCACGACCAACGACGGCACGTCGATCCTGAACAACTTTGAGGTGTTGATCAGGCCGGCCTCGGGCGATGCCGGGAATGTACGATTTAAAACCAACACGGGCACAAGTTTCGGCTCGGCAAGGCTCACGGTCGCGGGCAGTTTCACCGCCGTGCCCGAACCGGCGTCGCTATCGGTTGTCGCGCTGGGTTGCGTCGGTCTGTTGCGGCGGCGCCGTCGCACGTGAGGTGCTGGCATTGTGCTTATGCATTGTGTCGGGCAATGTGTTGAGGCATTGTGCGGACCAGCAATCTGCTTAACGAGGCCGCGCCCGCTCATGCGGCGCGGCCGCTTTCTTAAAGGCCGTCATGAACAAGCGAATCGCCGGCGGTGCGCTGTTGTCCTTCTGCATTGTCACTGCAGCATCAAGCGGTCGGGCAAACGAACTTCTGGCGAAGAGCCAGTGGGTGCAGAGCGCACCGGACGGCTCGCTGATCTACAAAAAAACACCGGAGGGTGACCGGATCATGGACTTTTCCTTCGCCGGCTATGGCGGCGGGGGCGTCGCACTGCCGGTGCCGGATGTGGTCATCACGGTTCATCCTGCCAACGGGGGTGACGATGCGATCGCGATCCAAAAAGCCATCGACGACGTCTCCGCCCGGCGGCTCGTCAACGGCTTCCGCGGTGCGGTGCTTCTGGGGCCGGGCGAGTATCAGTGTTCATCAACCCTCGTGATCAAAGCATCCGGCGTCGTCCTGCGCGGCAGCGGGGCAGGACACAATGGAAGCGTCCTGAACCTTCAGGGCCGGCCGCACGTGGCGGTTTCCATCGAAGGCCCCCCGATCCCGCCGGGCCCCGCCAAGGCAGCGCCCTCGGCGCGTGTCACGGATCCGTATGTGCCAAGCGGCGCGTCGAGTCTCACCGTCGACGATGCCAAGCACTTTGCGCCGCATGACGTCGTCCAAATCGTCAAGCCGGTGACTGCTGAATGGGTGAAATTCATGCGCATGGATGCCCTCGAGCGCAACGGCAAACCTGAAACCTGGGTTGAGGGTGAGCTCTATGTCGAGCGGACGGTGGTTGCTGTCGAGGGGTCGCGGCTCACGTTCGACATCCCGCTCTCGGATTCGCTGAACGCGAAGTTTTGCGGCCCCGCAGGCGCGAGGGTGGTAAAAATCGCAGCGCCGCGGCGGCTGTCGGGGGTGGGCATTGAAAACATGCGGATCGTTTCGCCGCCGCAACACGTCGAGATCACCGAGCCGTTGTACGAAGCCATTCAAATGGACGGCGTTGCCGACGCGTGGGCGCGCGACCTTCAGTTGGAGAACACGGTCAACAGCGTCGTCGTGAAGCGGGACGTCCGCCGCGTTACTTTCGAAAGAGTGACGGTCAATAACACGACCACCACCAAGGGCGCGGCCAAGCCCGCCGATTTCTGGTGCCAAGGCTCGCAGATCCTGTTCGACCGGTGCGAGGGGTCGGGAAACAAGCTGTTTTTCATCGCCACCGGGAGCCGACTGTCGGGTCCGAATGTCGCGTTAAACTGCACCTTCAAGGGCGACGGCCAGATTCAGCCACATCAACGCTGGGCGACTGGGTTTCTTGTCGATAACTGCCACGTGCCGAACGGTAGCGTCGACTTTATGAATCGCGGCATCATGGGCAGCGGGCACGGGTGGACGATCGGCTGGGCTGTCGCCTGGAACTGCACCGCGGCGTCTTTTCTGATCCAGCAACCGCCCGGCGCCTACAACTGGGCGATCGGCTGCAAAGGGGAGCAGAGAACAGCCGCCATGCCCGGCATCGAGCATCACGGCGCGCCCGCACCGAGCGGCGACATCTTGCCACAAGGCGTGATCGATTCACCCGGCAAGCCGGTCTCGCCGAAGAGCCTTTATCTGACGCAACTCCGTGCCCGCCTCGGCCCCGACGCCGTGAAGAATATCGGCTATTAAGTCACAACCAACGCCGCCGCGGCC
The DNA here is from genome assembly GCA_051962375.1 of Tepidisphaeraceae bacterium. Lineage (GTDB taxonomy): Bacteria > Planctomycetota > Phycisphaerae > Tepidisphaerales > Tepidisphaeraceae > RYN-431. The sequence continues at coordinate 3,025 of JBQCCH010000656.1, read as the reverse complement.
AACGGCGTGACGGCCGTTTGCGGATCAGCGGCGAACGATCAAGCACGGTATTTGCAGCCGCAGTCGGACTTTATGATTGCGGTGCGCAACGACATCGTCGCGTGAATCTAGACCGTGTGAAAGCAGAGAAGGGTGCGGCACCTGATTCTCAGCCAGCGTCGGCCAATCTTCTTGGCCGGTCACAGGTGTTTTTGGCTTGATATCAAACGGAGGCGGAGGGATTCTCTTCTAGCATCGCAGTTTCACGGGGCAGAACGCATAAGTGTTTTTCTGCTGTGGTTTTACATTCGGAAGGTGTGGCATGCGCCATTTGCTGGGCCTCAAAAATAAGACAACAAACAAAGACACCAAGACATCAGCAAGACGCAGGTCGGAACCCCCTTCGCTCCGTTGAAGGCCGAACCCTTCGGGCCTTTTCCATGTCCCATAGTAATCTCGAGACCGAGCTGTGAGGATTGCTAAGAGTGAGAAAGACCGAACGTTCAGATGCCGTACCGTTCTTCGCCGATCGGCGGATCCGGCTGAAGATGTTCGTTCCGCCTGTCACAATTTCGACTGACTTTCTCAGGGCTATTGAGCATTTGGATCCTCACGAATTGCCTGAAATTGTCTCACCTGAAGATTGGGCGGCGCCTTCCAACAAACATGTCGGGATGCTTGAGGCATTTCAGTTCATATGTTCCTCGAACCGCAGCGTGGCGGCTGGGAGTCGCGACGCACCCTGCAAAAGCAGCGGCCGGACGTGAAGCAGTTCACCGATGCGGCCAACGCGTTCGATTTACTAATGACCTTTGGGGCAGAATAACTTGGCGAGGCCGGGACCGCATACGGTCTCGACGCTCGAGTTCGCATGGCTCCACCCGCCGTACTGGCGGCAGAAGCTCTACACGGAGCATCCAGCTGACCTGTCGCGGACGCCGACGCGCGATCAGTTCCTCGACCGTTATCGCCAACTCATCGCCACTGCAGCCGGAACACTGGTCCCGGGCGGCAAGCTTGCGATCCTGATGGGTGACTAACAGGACCGCGATGCCGGGTTTGTGCCCCTGGTCTACCACACTAAACGCATTGCATTCGATGCGGGGCTGCGCCAGTGTGCCACGGATATCGTCCGGTTCAGCCATCGCGCATCCAGCACCAAGAAGGTCTATCGGTCCAGCTTCATTCCCGGCCTGCACGATGTCTGCACCATCTTCCAGCGGGTGGGGTAAGGCCATGCACCCTTTAAGCCTGTTCTGATCTCCGGTCAGCCGGTCCCGTCTTCGAGCGGCCGGCCGACGCTCGCGTTAACCATTGCACCCTTGCGCCGGACGTCCCGTCGCGGCAGCCTCCGGCCATGTCACGCCGCCTCGAATCCCAAATCTCGGTGGACCTGTCCTACTACGAAGACACCCAACTCGCCGACAATGAAATCGTCGAGCGAGAATCCGTGCGTCAAGCCTGGGCCGAGTACCACGCCGCGACGAACGAAAACGCCTCCGCCGCATGACTTTGTTCCGCTGGAGTGGGGGCATGGCCTGAGCAAATCGGCGCTCATGCGGGAGCTACCAGCAAAATGCCAGATGCCAGAGGGATATCATGCTGACATGCAATCTTTAAAGACCACGCATCTCCCCTAAGCAGTGCTCAGGAGCATTTTCACCGCGAAAAACCAGTGCCAGCAAGCAAGCTGTCATGCCTGAATGCTGTCCCGCCAGCCTGCTGTTCTTTGCACGTCAAGATGCCGGCAGTCATGCCCTCAATCATGACATCCGTCATGCGAGCCATCATGAAACAATGCTTGCGCGCTGGCCTGCAATCATGCTATCTCTTGAAGATAATTATTGTCGTGGCGAACTCCAAAGGCGGCGTCGGAAAGTCTACTGTATCGGTGCACCTGGCCGCGTGGCTGCACGAGCAGGGGCGCAAGGTGACGCTTGCCGATTGCGACACTCAACAATCCTCAATCCTCATCGGAATGGATTCGCGAGGCCGCACCGCAGGTGAAGGCCGTCCGGCTCGACAATTCCGACGTGATTGTCAATGAACTGCCTACGCTCGGCACCGAGGCGGACTTCGTTATCGCCGACGGTCCCGGTAGCCAGACGGAAACCAGCCGCGCGCTCTTGTTGCGCGCTGACTTGGCTATCGTGCCATGCAAGGCGTCAATGCTGGAAGTCCGGGCGCTAGCCAAGGCGACCGAGGTGCTTCGTGTCTCTCAGGACATCCGCAAAGGTCTGCCCAAGGCCGTCATTGTCCTCAGCATGGTCGGCAAGACCTACCGGCTCACCGCCGACATGAAGGAGGCTGCGCCAGCTTTGAACCTTCCGCTTGCATCCAACGCGTTGATTCTTCGCCAGATTTACGCCGACGCTCAGGGACAATGCTCGGTCGTCTGGAAAATGGGATCGCGTGCTCGTGAGGCCGCCGACGAGATCGACGCCATTTTCCGCGAGATCCTGCCGGACGCGGTGTCCAGAAACTTGCACGCCGCCGCGGCGGCGGCAGAGTAAGGGGAGGGGGACATGGCAGACCGACGCTCGCTTACGGAAGGGCTCAAACCGCAGATCCCGGCACCATCGGTTGACCCGCAGGTGGAGCGCGATTTTGTCCACGGCAGCAAAACCAAGCCCCAGACTCCAATACCGTCACCGGTGCAGTCCAGTCCTCACACCCGCGTGCCGCTGAGCACGAGGATTCGCGCCGAGTCTTCGCAGGCTCTCAAGAAGGCGTCGCTCCAGCGTCAGCTTGAGGGTATCGAAACCAATTCGTTGCAGGGCATCCTTGAGGAAGCGCTCGAGCCGTGGCTTCGCAGCAACGGTTACATTCGTTAAAAGGTTTTCCGGTACAGATGCAGTCCGCCTATTCGGATCCGCTGTCGCCGCGTCGCAGCGACAAAGCCGGTGCGACGGATTCGGCCAAGGGCAGTTCCTGCTGATGTGCCGCTCCCTTGAGATGGTACGATTTCACGAACGCGAGGCGGTCGCCGTTGAACATGAAGCGGATGTTGACGAAGAACACGCCGTCGCTGGGGCTGCGGTAGAAT